>JAIOTM010000448.1 GCA_021106755.1 Candidatus Cloacimonadota bacterium
CCAACATTGGACTCCAAACACGTTAAGGTGTCCTTTGTTGGAGTTTAAACCCATATTATGCGTAAGGCATTCACTAAATGCGGCAAACCTATACCACATAAAAGTCTAAGAAATTTCCAAACCTTTTATGTAACACATCTTCACCACCTTTTTCAAATCCTACTACATTAAATGGGATAAAGGATAAGTACATTTTATACCTTCCCTTACAGTATTAGAAATTGATGAAAATATTAGCTGGAACTGATTTTGATATTTTCTATTCGTTATTCGTGCTCTCTTCATAGAAAATTCTGAAGAAAAGATAGAGAACTGGTAAACAGTAATCCGAAATTGTCTTAAATCTTAAATTTTAAATAGAGCGAGTAAAACAAGTGAAAAAAATGCTTGCCGGGATTCTCCCTGAAAACATGATTGAAAATTAAGCTATATATAAGGAGTTGATGTGAAAGTGCTGGAAGGAAAACTATCGGCGGATGGTCACCACTTTGGAATCATTGTCAGCCGTTTTAACGAGTTAATCAACCGCAAACTGTTAGATGGTGCTTTAGATTGCCTGAATCGTCACTCGAAGAAAGAAGCTGATATTGAAGTTGCCTGGGTTCCAGGCTCATTCGAAATTCCACTAACCGCTAAAAAAATGGTTGAAACAGGTAAGTACGATGCTGTTATCTGCCTTGGCGCGGTTATTCGTGGCTCTACTCCACATTTCGAATACATCAGTGCTGAAGTGAGCAAAGGCATCGCTCAGGTTGGGTTGCAAACTGGTATCCCCATCATTTTTGGTGTGATAACCACAGACACAATTGAACAGGCAATAGAGCGTGCCGGAACAAAAATCGGCAATAAGGGCTGGGACGCGGCTCTCTCGGCAATAGAATTAATCAACCTTTACAAGCAACTATAAGGATTCTTGATGGGAATGCGTCGTAAAGCGCGGGAAATCGCGTTACAAACAATGTATGCTCTGGAATACCAGCAGACTGACGAATTGTTGGGACCCTTAGCCTGGGCTGAAGACTTCCCGAAAATGTTAGCAGAAATACTGAACAACAGCGATATTGACGAAGGCTCAAATATCGACATTTTTGCCAGTGAGTTACTCGCGACTGTCACCCGGCATCTGTTGCAGATTGACAAACAGATAGCGTCTCATGCCGATAACTGGAAGTTCGAACGCATTGCCACCTTAGACCGAAATGTGATGAGAATAGCTGTAGCGGAAATTGCCTACACAGAAACCGCCGTAGCCATAATAATCAATGAGGCTATTGAGATTTCCAAGAAATATTGCTCGGAGAAATCCGGCAAATTCATCAACGGAATACTCAACGCGATAGCAAGGGAACTACGCTCAGATGAATTCTAAGCTTCACTGTACTGTAGGCGTTTTCGCTTACAACGAAGAAAAAAACATTGGAAAACTGTTAGACGCTCTCACCCGGCAGAAACTGGAATCCGTTGTGATAGACGAGATAATTGTCGTTTCCAGTGCGAGCAAAGATAAAACCGACTCAATCGTAAACGAATGGGCGGTCAAAGATAATCGCGTTCGACTTGTAGCGGAACCCAAACGCCGGGGAAAAGCTAACGCTATTAACTTGTTTCTCTCAATGGTTTCATCAGAACTCGTTGTCATTGAAAGCGGCGATACAATTCCAGCACCAGATACTATCGAACTCATGGTTTCCGTGTTCAGAAACAAGCGTTTCGGAATGAGCGGTGGAAGACCAATGCCGGAAAACAGTTCCCGCACGTTTATCGGTTATGGTGTCAACCTGCTTTGGAGACTCCATCACCGAATGGCTACTATCACCCCCAAGCTTGGAGAAATGGTAGCTTTTCGCAATATTGTCCAGTCCATTCCAGGAACCAGCGCGGTGGATGAAGCCAGCATCGAAGCGGTAATCATTCAGGCGGGATACGAACTTACCTACGTACCAAAGGCTGTGATTCACAACAAAGGTCCCGAAACGATAACTGATTTCATCAAACAACGCCGCCGCATCGCGGCTGGACACTTGTGGCTACAAACGGAACAGCAACATGTGGTTCCGTCTCAACGCCCTGGATGACTTGCATCCCTCTTTCTAGGAGAGTTGCTGGAATCACCGGGCAAGATATTTGAACTTACCGGCATTGTGCTTCTGGAAGCATGGAGTAGATTACTGGGCTGGTACGACTACAAAATACTGCATAAAAATCCTTACAAATGGGATATGGTTGCTTCGACAAAGGACCTTAATAAACAACCAGAAAAATGATTGAACTACTACCAAAAATCGCGTTATACAAGATGCAACGTATTCTGGGATTTCCCAGAATTCTGCCTATGAACTATACTCTCAGTCTGCTCTATAAATGCAATTCACGCTGTAAAACATGTAACATCTATGAAAAAAGCGCGGATGAACTGACCGTGGAAGAGTACCGGAAGATTTTCCGAAGCATTGGCAAAACACCTTACTGGGTTACACTCAGTGGCGGTGAACCCTTCCTCCGCAATGATATAGTAGATATATGCCGGGAGTTGTATAATATTTGCCGACCGAAAATTATTAACATCCCCACAAATGGAATTCTCACCAAGATAATCGCGGAGAAAGTTGCTCAAATCGCTTCTCATTGCAAAAAAAGCGATATTATTATCAACCTTTCAATAGATGGTATTGGCGAACAGCACGACGAGATTCGGAATGTCCCCGGTAATTACGATAAAGTGATAAAGACCTATAAAGCTCTTCGTAAACTGGAACACAAGAACCTTTCGGTGGGA
>JAIOTM010000149.1 GCA_021106755.1 Candidatus Cloacimonadota bacterium
AGCTTTTATTTGTTTATTGGATAATTATAATGTTTACAGTACACATATCTATATTTTGTGTTACAAAATTAAAATTTATAGGACCCGGACATAGATATTTAGAAAATAGCAGCATTGCTGTGGCGCTGATTTCAGCTAAATTGTTATTCACTTTAGATTATAATATCGTTAAAGTACTGTTTACATCTTGTGTGATTTTATCAATGTGTGCATATTACCATATGTGTAAAATAGAAACGAAAACAGCTAATATGTTTATATTAAGTGATAACCAGATGAAGATATTTAAATATATAAAAAAATCGTATAAAGAAAATGTGATGTGTATACCGCACACTCTTTCATATGTGACTGCGTACTGGACTAATAAGAAAGTTTTAGATGTTTCGAGTGCATTAGCATGGAAGAGTGGGTACATAGAAGACGACTTTTTAGGTAAAAGTCCGGACATGGTAGAATTAGGTCCTATTTTGAAGAGATATAATATAAATTTTATTATAGTTAATACAAAACTGTATAAAGTAAATAATTTAGATTTGCACGAAAGATATAAGGCAGTTGAGCAGGAAGGAGAGTACATACTGATAGAGGATGAATAGGCGATAGAAAAGTACATCAAAATAAGACGAAACTTTACATCAATTCTAACAAAACACGGTCACACATGAAACTAGAAATCCCGTTACTCAAACCTTATTTTGATACAGACGAGTTAAGTGAACTCGAACGAGTTCTGGATTCGGGTTGGGTCACGCAAGGTCCCAAAGTAAACGAATTTGAGGATAAAATTACGAAATATCTTGGTATTAAATACTCAATTGCAGTTACCAATTGCACATCAGCGTTACATTTAGCGTTACTCAGTATAGATGTAAAAAAAGGCGATGAGGTTTTGGTAGCTGATTATACATTCCCGGCAACAGGGCATGCGGTATTGTATTGCAGAGCAAAACCTATTTTTGTTGATGTAGATTCAAAGACATATAATCTCAATCCAGAAGTGATCGGGGAAAAAATCAATGATAAAACAAAAGCGATTATACCCGTGCATACGTTTGGACAACCTGCGGAAATGGATGCTATTATGGAGATCGCTGAAGATCACAATTTAAGGGTAATAGAAGATGCAGCATGCGCGCTTGGTGCAAAATATAAAAACAAGTACGCAGGTACAATTGGCGATATTGGCTGTTTTTCATTCCATGCAAGAAAAGGTATAACAACAGGAGAAGGGGGCATGGTAGTCACTAATAACAAAAATTTAGCGGAAAAGATACGGAACCTATCGGTTTTCGGGATGAGCTCTGCATGGGATAGAGAAAAAGACGATAGATTTATTATCCCAAAATTTACTGAACTTGGATATAATTACAAAATGAGTGACATAACTGCTGCGGTCGGTGTTGCGCAGTTGAGGAAACTTGACAAGATCCTTGAAAGAAAACGGACCATTGCAAAATATTGGGATGAAAAACTCCAGGAAATGGAATTTATTGAAGCACCTTATGTTAGCGAAAACGCAAAACATATATATCAAAGTTATGTGGTTCTTGTGGATAAGCGAATCAATAGGAATGAATTGATTATGATGCTGGTGGAAAAAGGTGTTCAAACCCAAATAGGGACGTATGCATCACATATTCAACACGTGTACAATTCCACTCAAAAATGCCCAAATTCGTTAGACATATTTAATAGATCATTAGCAATACCCATGTATTATATGTTGGAAGAAAAAGATATTGATGTGGCGGCAACGCATCTGAAAAAAGCGGTAGAGGAATTAAAATGGGCTTGAGAAACAAAAAGATATTTTTGACAGGTGGAGCGGGTTTCATAGGCACTTCGTTGATTAGTCGGTTAATCGAAGACAACGAAATTGTTGTATATGACACATTGCAACGAAATGCACTAAAAGAGACTAATCTTTTGAACCATCCTAATTTCAATTTGGTTCAAGGTAATGTTTTGGATGGAGAAAAATTAAAAGAAGCCATTGATGGTAGTGATGTTGTTGTACATCTGGCGGCAATAGCCGGGATTGATACTGTAATACAAAGTCCGACCAGAACAATGAAAGTTAACATAATTGGGACTTATAATACATTAGAGGCTGCAATGGAACAGAGTAATGTAGAATGTTTTATTGATTTTTCGACAAGTGAAGTTTATGGTTCCTATGCATACAAGTTAGGAGAAGAAGATACCACGACCATGGGTGCAGTGGGTGAGGCGAGATGGACGTATGCAATTGGTAAGTTGGCTGGAGAGCATCTTGCACACAGTTATCACAAAGAATTTGGTTTGCCGGTAGTTTCACTCAGACCCTTTAATATCTACGGACCTATGCAAGTGGGAGAGGGTGCCATTCATGCATTTATCACACGAGCTCTCAAAAATGAGGATATCCAGATACGTGGTGATGGTGACCAAATAAGATCGTGGTGCTATATAGACGATATTGTAGATGGCATCTTACTTTGTCTTGAAAAAAAAGAAGCAATTGGAGAAGTATTCAACATTGGCAATCCAAGGGGGACAATAACGATACTTAGTTTGGCGCAAAAAATCTTGAGCATATGCGAGTCTGAAAGTAAAATTGTATTTGCGCCAAAACGTTATGCCGACGTTGAATTGAGGATACCGGATGTGGGAAAGGCAAAGAGAACCTTGGGATACAAGCCCAAAACCGATTTGGATGAGGGGTTAAATAGAACCGTTGGTTGGTATAAGGAGCTTATGAAATGATACCACATTTGAAACCTACTCTCGAAGTTCAAGATAAAGCGGCTCTATTTGAAGTATTGCAAACAGGTATGGTTGCAAGAGGAACTAAAGTAGCAGAGTTTGAATGTGCAGTTGCTGATTATATGGGGTTGGGGGGGGCAGTGGCAACATCAAGCGGGGCAGCATCATTAGTATTAACACTCAAATCATTAGGTATTAAACGGGGGGATGAAGTAATTATTCCAACTTACGTTTGTCACGAGGTCCTTGATGCAGTAACTTTTACCGGAGCGACAACAGTCTTATGTGATGTAGGTGATGATGATTGGAATATG
>JAIOTM010000361.1 GCA_021106755.1 Candidatus Cloacimonadota bacterium
ATTTGTTTCCGGGTGACAGCTTATCTGTCACATTTGAGCCAGTTTGTGCCGGTTTGACTGTCATCAACCGAAATGTGCCTGAGTTAGTGAAACTACAAATAGGTGACTCTTCCACTGACACCTGGGAATGGGAACACATTGTGCAAATCCCGTATCTTTCTTTTCTGGAGTTAGGTGTTGAACCCGGAACTTACGATATCCAACTCACCGATCTTAATGGTTTGAAAGCTTCCTTTCTATCGGTTTGCCTTACTTTCAACGAAATGAGTTATATTATTCATGGGAGTATATGATGTTACATATCACGAAACGAATCACATTATTGCTTTTTATCCTTAGTATAATGCTACCACTCCAAGCTATCTATTACGATGCCGTGAATAATCTTATTGTTGCGGACAATATCGGCTTTCGCCCTCAATTTCAAATAGGATATACAAAGAGTGATGGTCAAGGTTCAGTTTCAGAAATCAATTTTAAAGATGTTCAGCAGTTGCGCGATGGAATGCTTTCTATGATACAATCGGTGTCGGATTACACGTTGACTTTTACCGCGACACCATACTCTTTGCTGGAAAATGCCTGGCTTATGAACATCAGGATTGACTGGAAAAATAATGTCGATATGAAGACTAACAAAGTAAGATTATCATTTGCGGATTTCGTCCAATATTACAAAGGTCCCGATGCAATTCATAGTCAGGATAATACAAAGAATTTACAAATCGTACCATATCGGTGCAAAGTGATAGAATATCATCAAAATGGCAACCAGTTCTGGGTTATTGGCTCTCACTACAAAGATTGCCGAAATATTGAACTCATGGAATTTGACGCGGTAATCTCCTACGACTCGAAATTCCATGATGTTTACTGGCCCAACGGATCACAATACAGCGGCTTGTGCCCCCGACAGGCTGGTTCTGATAACGAATACAGCTTTATTGTTAGCGAGACAAAACCAGCATTCCCGCTGATTAACTACTATCCGGCAGGGAAACGAGCCGCTTTGACAATCTCCAGCAATGCCGATGGCGAAAATACGCCTCGTTTGCGGGCAATCTTCTTTGGTACTTCTGATATAAATTCTCCTGAATATGGACAGAATGGACTTGTAGGTAATCAGTTGAGGATTACAAATTCAATTTTCGGGTATCATTATGCCGATTATGCAGAAGTATATCAGGAAATTATGGATACAGGCAATATTATTGCCTGCAATACATATCACCCGTTTGAAGATGATATAGAATTGCTGGCTCAGAACCTTATCTACGACACGCAACATTTAAACATACGTACCTGGATTGACCATCTTATCAGTAACAATCCGGAAAATCTGGTAGCCTATGGCTGGGCACCTGGTTCCCCGCACTATATACTGGATATTCTGGAAACTGCTGGAATTGACTATGCCTGGCTTTGCGAAAGCAAAGACTACAGCTTCAACGCTTTTGAAGATTATAGTCAGTTACCTCACCGGGCTTATGCCTTAACAGGTAACTACCCTCTTATGATTTTCCGCAGAAAAACAGCAGTATATTGGGATCATATTGACGGCTTAAAAACAAACGACTGGACATCGCAGATTGTTCCAGAGAATCTTAATACACTACTTGAAAACCGGGGATTAGTTAACGTCTATTCTCATCTGGTAATGGGAAACTGGCCAGAAGTGATTCCATTTTCCTATTATGATGCTCAGGGATACTGCCAGATTAAAGATGATGTAGAAGAAAATTTCGAGATGCTGAATGATTATCAGCAAAACAAGGGATTATGGGTAGCTCCCATGGAAGAAGTTTACGACCGCTTAATAGCCACAGATAAACTTGTGATAGAACCAGTAACGGGCAGTAACGATATAGTAGCCTTCACGCTTCATAATCCCACGGATTACGACCTTGATAATTTCGCACTGGAATGGCATGGTGAAGAGTATCAATATAATACACTCTACGCTGGCGAGACGCGATTGATTGAATTGCCCATCAATGGAACTCTTCGAACCATAGGTTCTGCTAGCACCAGCATCAGCCTTGCTTATACGATACAACGTGACGGAAGCCACTTTTTATTCTCTCTGAAAGACTCAGAAGCACTTCTAAGTAAAATCGACGTGTTTAATGTTAAGGGACAGAAAATTCTGTCTGATTGCCTGCCGGATTCAGATCAGACAGCAATAATTGATATGCAAACTCTACCTGTGGGGATATATTTGTTCCGGGCAAAGTTGAAAAATCATAGTCGTGATCTTGTTTTTAAGAAACTATATCTGAAATAATCAGCGACGAAGTAATTTCTTCCAGAACAAATCGACATATTCAATGTGCAGAATAATTCCACCACCAGCTACAATTCCCGTGCTGATGAACAGTAATCCTGCCAGTTTTATCGCTGTACCTCCCATGCTCTCCGGTCGATAAAGCGGCTCTAAAAGCAACAAAGCTCCAGTCAATACTGCCGCGACAGTTACCGATTTGAGAACCGTATTCCCTATCCCCGGGAGCGATACCCCCGGTATCATCCGTCTGATTAGTACAACAAAAATAACGACCTGCGCACAAGAACAAATCGAAGTCGCGAGAGCCAGCCCTGCATGTTGCATAAGTCGCATAAGCAGCAGATTAAGCACAATATTCAGTGAGACGATAAACACCGACACTTTTACTGGTGTTTTAGTATCCTTGTTGGCGTAAAACACTGTTACAATTACCCGATGCAGACTAATAAACACTAAACCAAGAGCGTAATAAACTAACGCTGTTCGTGTCATTTCCAGCGCGCGTGCATCAAAAGCTCCTCTTAGAAAGAGCAATCGTAAAATATCCTGCCCCAGCACTATGAGAACTACCGAAACTGGTAACATTACATATATCAGCATAAATACAGCGAATCGCAGTTTTTCTGACAATGTTTTCCAATCACCCTCAGCGGCATGACGCGAAAAATGAGCTATCGCGACAGTTCCTGTTGCTACTCCTACCAGACTAAAAGGCAGATACATAAGCCGATTGGCGTAAGTTAATGCTGAAATGCTACCTTCTATCAGGAGAGATGCCAGAATACGATCTACCAGCAGATTAATCTGGCGAATTCCAACACCAACCACTCCGGGAATAAACCGTTTGAAGAGACTGGACATAGCTTCACCACTCAGTTTAAGGATTACCCGAAAGCGATATCCTGTCTTATATAGAAGCGGAAAGTTAATGATGGTCTGCAACACTCCACCCACCAAAACTCCATAGGAAAATACCCAGACATAGGTTTCTGAGTCTTCAGCTGGATAAAGCAGATAAAATCCACCAAGTAAACCAAGCATTCCGATATTAAACAGTGCGGAAGCTAATCCCGGTATGAAATAGTGTCCGTGGGCATTAAGTATAGGTCCCAGTAGCGAAGAGACTCCAATAAGAAGGAGAAAAGGAAATAGCAGACGAGTCAGTTTCCAGGTCAGGTCGTACACTTCCCCCTGAAAGCCGGGAGCAATCAACCGAACAAGCTGCGGAGCGAACAGCATTCCTAACAAAGAGAGCAGCGTCAACAGCATAGTCAACAGCCACAACACATTGAGGGCAAAGTTAATTTGCTTCGCGCGTCCCTGTTTAACTCCAATATCGCTGTAGATTGGTAAGAAGGCGGCAGTTAGCTGTCCTTCTCCAAACAAAGACCTGAGCAAATTGGGAATAGTAAACGCCAGATTGAAAGCGTCTGCAACCCAGGTTGCTCCAAAGAAAAACGCCATCATCACTTCGCGCACTAATCCCAGTATTCTTGAAATCAGTATAGCAATTGATGTCCAGCGGATATTCCGTGCCAGTTCGCTGTTACTCTTACTCATATTTCACCATACCTCACATAACTTTGAGGCATGTAATTGTAAAGAAGAAAGTCCATCGACAATCCGCTTCTTGTAGTCTGCATATAGCTCATGTAAAATTTGTATTGACTAAATGCGAAGATTTCTTACATTTTCTATTGTATGAATCTGTAAAGCTTCGTATAGATAAGGAGTCTTGATGCTTTCATCAAAACTAACTATAGAACATGAGGAGTTTCTGTTACTGCGAGAGTACATTCAGAAAGAATGCGGCATCGTCCTGGGAGACGAAAAAATGCAGATGATTGAAAACCATTTGGCTCCGTTAGTAATTGAACACGATTGCAGTTCATTTAAGGAATTCTACACCAAAGCCCGCAAAGATACTACCCGCAGAATCCGCAATCAAATCATTGAAGCTATGACCACCCATGAAACCCTATGGTTCCGCGATGGCAAACCCTGGGCGTTGTTAGAAGACCTTATTCTACCAAAATTCATCTCCCTCCTGAAACAAAGAAGGCGGGAACGCATTCGAATCTGGTCTGCCGGAGCCGCTACCGGGCAGGAACCCTATTCGATAGCAATCTTAGTGTATGAAGCACTAATAGGTAATCTCCGCGTAAACCCGGAAAGTTTTGATATTCTGGCGACGGATATTTCCCCCAGCTCCCTCTATGTCGCGATTTCCGGCAGATACGACAGCATTTCGATGGCACGCGGTATGGCTTCCAGATATCGGGATAAATATTTCAGGGAAGATGATCATGTTTACGAAGTTTCCAACAAACTCAGGCAATTAGTTTCGTTCAAACAGTTCGATTTACAACACGCCTTTGTAAAAATCCCGGCGTGCGATTTGATTCTATGTAGAAATGTCTCCAATAAATTTTCTCCAAAAGAGAAACGTAAGCTCTATAACAATATATTCAACATACTCGGAAGCGATGGTTTTCTGATTCTCGGTAGTAACGAGGAATTAATTGAATATTCCGACCAATTCGAGAAAGCCGAATCAAACGGCTGCACTTTTTATCAACCCAGAAAGTAAATCATGCAGGTAATAAATGTATAAAACTGCTATCCTCAATACGATTAACAGCATTAATGAGATTCCCACTATGCTGAGTATCTCACTGGAAGTTGACCGATTAGCCCGTGACCCACGCTCCTCGGCAACGAAAATCAGTGACATCATCCGCTTAGACCCGGCTCTTACTGGTAAAGTTCTTAAAATTGCAAATTCCGCGATTTATGCTTCTGCCCGACGAATAGTAAGTTTACAGCAAGCTATTGCCCGGCTGGGTTTTGTGGAACTTCGCCGGATAGTAATGTCTATCGCGATTATCAACAGTTTCAATAATTATTTCATTAACTACGAAAAATTCTGGCTACACTCCATTTCCACTGCCTACCTCGCTGTAGAGCTAAACAATCGTATCGGCAAGCGAGCTAACGAAAGCGCGCTCTACATTGGCGGTCTGTTGCACGATGTCGGTATCCTGGTGTTAGACCAATATTTTACTCAAACCTATAAGAAAGTGTTCGAGATTGCGTCCAATCGCCGCTTCGATTTACAACTTGTAGAGCAGAAAATTCTCGGAATTTCCCACGCCGATGTAGGAAATTTTCTCCTCACGAAATGGAAAATCCCCAAGGATATTACTAACCTTGTCGCTTTTCACCACGCTCCCCAGAAATTATTGGATGAAACCAACGCTCTTAGTGCCAAGCTGGTCTATCTCGCTAATATTATATGCAATAACCGCGGCATTCACAACGGTACCGGATTCTTTCCCGAAGGCTTCTATGATGATATATGGGAGGAACTGGGATTAAATGTGGAAGATGTGGATGAGATTATCGCCAGCGTTGAAAAACGCATAGAAACTGCAAAAGAGTTGTTGAGGTTGGGCGGGAGATAAGATCAAACCGCAACTGAGACAATGGAGCGAAATCACAATTATGACTTCTCATAATATCTTTCACGTCTATTTCTTTTAAAAAGTGCATACTAAATTGCTATGAGAAAACACATCTATTTCGACTTATTTACAGCTTCATACTTTGAATTTTTAGAAACTCTGAATCCTTTTTCACCTTTAACCACATAGTAATGATTGGATTTCTAATTTTCCAATTAACCTTTAAGGAATTTGCAATTTTAATCAGATTGTATTCCATAAAAATTCTATCTGTGTTTTCAATTGGAATATTGCCATAATATGCTTCCAGAATTCTAATATAATATGATTTATAATCTAATGGCCATTCTTGCTCCTTTAACACATCTGCCAGAAGATAGGAGAACTTTTCCAACGACAATTCTAATTTTTCGCTAGCCTTTCTTAGAATTCGCATTAAGAACGAAATGTAAGCAATCTCATTTGCTTTTGTTGGTTTGTTTTCATATTCCGTAAGCAAAGCTACAATAGAATTTTGAATATGATTACTGTTGCCTGAAAGCAAGCCAGTGACAATATCAGTAACTCCCAGTTTTTCAAGATATAGAGTACTTATTTTTCCACTAAGCATTTTAAAATCAGGAGACTTTTTAAGATAATTTTTGTTTAATCTTAAAAATTGAAGCATATCCTTAAGAATTTGTTGATCGTCTAACCTTGAAAGAGAACTATTCCAGCTCTTATATTGCTTTAGCTGTCCCAAAGATTCTTTCAGTATGTTATACATCATAGTTATCTGTTTCTCATCCCATTTCAGATAACGATCATTATATATAGATTGAAATGTATAAGAAGTACGGAAATACTCTCCTCCAAAACTTCTTCCTCCACTTTTTCCGATTCCTGTATGAAAAACCATATCATCTGTGGAAATGAGAAATCTGCGAATTTTCTCATTAACATATTTACTGTCATTCGATAATCCTAAGATCACCTCCCAATATAGTATCAGTTCTTGAGTGAATTCCATAGACTTTATTGTAGAAACAATTTCTGTATGCAATGAATGTGAGAAAAGCCTGTGAAAATGATGAATCTTGATCAAATCGAAATTTGATAAAATATCCTTCCTGAGTAATGAACCGATACACAATTCAATCTTTATAGATGTTTTTTTATAAATCGTAAAGGATTGATTATTACACAAAATCGCCTGAAGATAGTTTACTGCGATTAATTCTGCATCTTTGTCCTTTTCAGAAGCAGAAAATTCATAAAACTCACGAATCATTTTGTTCAAAAGTCTATTATCTTCGATATAAGGAAGAATTGCCAAGACTGCATCCGATATGCCCCACATATTTGTGTAAAATTTTTGATGGAGTATTTTACTTGTTTCTAAATGTAAATGCCATAAATCATTTATGAAAGTTTTCCACACTCTAAATGGAATCGTAGCAATTAGTTCAGAAATTGCATAAATAAACGCAGGGCAATATATTTTCAGGTTGTTGTAATAGTAAAAAAATGAATCTGAATAGCTTTGAAATATTTCATGTTTTGTTTGGGTGGATATTTCTGAATTAAATACAATTTTTTGAGTTGTGGTTCGGATAAAGTTCTCACTGGCATCATTGCCAGTATATTGGAATGACAAATATAGCATTTCTTTAGGCATTTTGTCATACAAATTCAAATAAATTCTAAACCAGTTTTCCTTACTAAAAACTGCTATTTGAAATTTGATATTTGTAATCAATGGCATACCTGAATTGAATAAGAACTCGACAAATCTGACAGAATCCCGACGAGTTAAAGTCTCTGAATTTGTACCAATGTGTGATGTTATTGTGTATCTATCTTTTTCGGAAGGTTTTATCTCTATTTTTTCAGTGTTTTCAGTAAGTGATTTTATTATTGTATCTAATGGATAATAACCATCTGATTTTAAAATATTTATTTTGCTTTGCATAATTTCGTCTCTCTTGAGATCGAATGAGTAATTGTAATAGGAAGCTATTTCAGTAAACCAGAGCTTCTCTTGCTCAATTTCAGTTCTTTTTGAACTTTCATTTACTAATTTAACAATTTCACCATTGTAATTCTTATTCTTTAACGAATTTAGTAAAAAAGCTTTCCTGATGCAAGACCAGCCAGAACTGCTATTAGTGATCTCCCAATTTTCCAGTTTTTTTGATAGCCTAACAAAATCCAAATTCGTTGCTAACAAAAGAGCTTCTTCATAAATTATTTCATCTCTTTGTTCAGGTTTCAACTCCACAGATGATAAGAGCTTATTTTTTACGTTCTTAAATTTCTGAAAACTGCTTAGATATCTATAATCTCTTAACAAACTCATTCCGAATGAAAACCATTTAGCAAAATCACGTTCCGCTAATGAATTAGAAACAATGACATCAAATTCAC
>JAIOTM010000301.1 GCA_021106755.1 Candidatus Cloacimonadota bacterium
AATCCGGTATTATTGGAGAAATTATAGCTTTTGAAGGCACATTATATGTCTGGAAAGGTGAGTAAAGCCGAACCAAATTTTCAATGATTCGACCTGTTTTTGAGTTAAAGAACAGGTCTTTTTCATATTTCCTCTCAGTAATTCATAACGACATATATTGCAACAAGAAAGCTTCCTGTAAAATATAAATAATTTGAATTGGTTATACTATAAAACTTGCCATCTTGTTGGCATCGAAAAATCAGCCATTTAGAAGCAAATTTGCCACCTTGATGGCACTTTCTGCCACGAATTTGGCACTTTTTGCCATTTTGCGTGTCACTTTACATGTCACTTTACATTCGATTTAATGGGTCGGGCTATTCCGAAAAAAATATAACCAAAAACTTGACATGAATACCGCCGGAATATTTAATTACACCGTTGGTATATTCAACAGGAGAATACATGGGTCAGAGAGCGAGAAAGCAGAGAGAGAAAGAGATAAGAAAGAGTGATATCATTGACGCGGCACAACGGTTATTTCTAAAAAAAGGTTTTAGTGAGACAACCATGAACGATATTGCGAGAGAAGCCGAGTTTACCAAGAAGACTCTTTACGCCTATTTCAGGAGTAAAGAGGAGATATTTCTGTCGGTACATTTACGAGGTCTGGAGAAGCGATGGCAGCTTCAGCAATCAACCTTGATGAATGTTAGTACCGGATACGAGATGCTCTATTCTCTGGCACGAGGATATTACAAGTTTTATACTCAATATCCTGAGTATTTGCGTTTGCAGATGCACTGGGATATGAATGGAATCAACTTCAATCTTGTTGGAAAAGAATACTCTGACGAGTTTGTAAAGATGAATCAAAAGGCGATTAACACTATTATTGAGGCAATGAAAATCGGGGAAAAGGACGGAACTCTCAAGCACGAAGATAATAAAGAGTTTGTTATCAGTTATTTCCTCTATTCCATGAGATCAATCCTTAACCAGATTATTGTAATTCGTGAAAATATAAGTTTTGAAAAAAAAGAGGAATATTTCTTCTATTTTGTGAAATACTTTTTGTCGGCTTTAACGCCGACTCAGGTATTATAAGTCGGCAGTAAGCTGACAGAGTTCTTTGAAAAGAAAAAGCCTGTTTCCGGGGGGAGGAAACAGGCCGCCTGAGGTTGAATTAATAAACGGTAAAAGGTCATGGAGACCCGCAATTAACCCAAACATCCATCTATGGGTAATTTAATATTGAACCTCTTTCGCGGCAAGTTTTTTTTTCTTCCCGTTGTTTTTGGCATAAAGCTTTTGGGGGCTTGGTTCTGAATATAGCAAGGTCAGGGCGATAACAGGGTCTTGCTCCCAAGATTTTCAGGTCTGGTTATTAAGGGGATATCAGACTTGGCGCAGGAGGTTGGATAACCTCAAACATACCAAGGTACTTTCTTAAGTACAAATGTACTTTCTTCACACTACTCAAGTACTCTCTCAGTATGCGAAATGTACCCTCCCAAGTACACAATGCAAAGTACTTCTGTACCTCTATTGTACCTATGTGTATCCTCCTAAAGAAGTCTCTCCCTTCATCTGAGACACTCCTCCTCCTGCTTTTTTTTACCTATTTAGTGCAGTAAAAATGTTTTAACCCAAATATACGCAATCTCAGATTCCCTTGAATGTTGTTGTTCGCAAGTCCCTGTTATTATATAGTTTGAATAAGAATAATGTCCCGATAAACGCAGGAGAAAAGGAGGTAAAATGCAATTCAGACCAACTCAGAAAAAAAGCAAAGGAGCAATTATGAAGCAATGTATTATTGTAATCGCGTTAGTGGCACTTTCCGCTATAATGTTAGCCGATGGACCACCTCGCGATTTCTTGGTCACTCATCAAGCAGAAAACAACATCTTAATGGAATGGCTGTTGCCAGTTGAAGCAAACCAGTTGTACTGGGATACTGGAGTATCATCTACAAACATTGGCTACGGTCCAACATCTCCAATCGACGCAATAGTCGCGGCAAGGTTTGAACCGGCTGATCTTCAGGCTGTTGACGGTTTATATGTCTCCGCGATGTCAATATTCCCCGGGGTAGATACGAACGCGACTTACTGGTTGAAAATCTGGACAGGCGGTAGCGCGACAAACCCGGGTACCGAAGTTCTCAATCAGCAATTTGACGCCTCTACAATCACTTCGGATGATTTCAATATTATCAATTTGACTACTGCCGTGCTGATAGATGCTACTCAGGAATTGTGGATTGGCTATCGTTGTAACGCTACTGTCGGTGGATACCCATTTGGGCTGGATGATGCCAATGCCACGACTACTGTTACCGGTAAGGGAAATCTTATCTGTTCAAACGGTAATACGTGGGATCCGCTAAATAGTGTCTCCACTTATCAGGGAAACTGGTTGCTTCGCGGACTTCTCTCAGCGACACCAACAGGAGTTGCTACTCGTTATCTTACATCAGAGGAGCAACCGTTCAGCAACTACGAAGTTCTTCCTTTCACCTCTTTTGCACCGACAAACACGCCAGTGTATAACAATCTTACCCGCGATTTGCTTGGTTACAACGTCTATAGGGATGGTACTTTGATTACATCCACAGACGATATCACCTGGAGATGGGCATACGATACAGTTATTCCGGTAGGAAATTACCAATACTGGGCAACCGCGGTTTATGATAGTGGTGAATCAATTCCATCGGATACTATCGATGTTAACATCACTTATGATCCACCTGTCAACGCACCTCGCGGTTTGAGCGGAGAAGTTCAGGAATACAATGAAGTTCTGCTACTGTGGAGTTCACCGGGACCAGTACTGGGGTCGGAAGATTTGCATTGGGATACAGAAGAGTATATTGGTAATACTGTTGGTACAGACTCAGACTCGGACTACTTAGTAGCACAACGCTTTGAGCCTGCCGATCTTATGGCATATAATGGACAGATTCTCTCGCAAGTCTCTTTCATACCGACAGAAGAACGTTGTTTCTACACTATTCGTATCTATCAGGGTGGTAGTGTTGACCTAACTGACCCTTTGAATCCAGTTATCGACGAAGGCACTTTAATTCATGAGCAGTTCGTTTTTGACCCATTCCTTTCGGCACCAAACATCGTCGATCTGAATGCACAAGTTATCATTGATGCAACTCAGGAAATGTGGATTGCCCTCTACTTGGACGCTGAGACAGGCTATCCTGTAGGTTGCTCTGGAGATGGTGGTGATTACGTTAGTTATAAAGGCAACCTGATGTACCTGAACGGCGAATGGTTCTCATGCGAAGTAGAATATCCCGAACTTGACTATAACTGGTACTTACACGGTTTCGTTATGCCGACGGTAGTCTATCAGCCTGCCGCAAGCCTGCCGGAAAACAGAATGCCTTTAACCCGGAACACGCGTTTGGTACAAAGTACTTGTGCTATGAACGGAAATCCGGCTTCAGCACCAACGCGCAACCTGACCGGTTTCAAAGTTTATCGTGATGGTGTTGAAGTATCCGACATTGCTGACCCAACTATGATGGGCTACATTGATGATTCACTCGCCGCAGGTTCGTACTCTTACAGTGTAAGTGCGGTATTTACTCAGGGTGAGTCAGGGCAATCCATCCCGGAAGTCGTGGATGTAGAATTGCCGACTCCGACGAACCTTACAGCAACACAGCTTCCCGGCATTCCTAACGTTTATCTGATATGGGAAACACCAACTACAGGTGGTGGAGGAACCACTCCCCCCATACGTGAGTTGATGAACTACAAGGTCTATCGTGATGATGTTTATATAGGTGAAACCATGAACACCAACTACATCGACAATGGTGTACCTGATGGTGAAAAAGTGTACTATGTTACCGCTTTCTACACAGGCGACCACGAGTCATTGCCATCGAATCTGGCTTCCGCAGGCGGTACCCCCGTAAATGATAATGATTTACCGATATACCAGACAGTTTTGG
>JAIOTM010000346.1 GCA_021106755.1 Candidatus Cloacimonadota bacterium
ATTAGGATCTGCAACATAACTAAATAAACCATTTCCATCGTTTCTGAATAGCTTGTTAGTGCCAAATCCCGGGGTAACAACAAAAATGTCTTCCAGTCCATCATTATTGAAATCAATGAATGAAGCATTACAGGAAGCTCCGTCATTGTCATTTAAAGTGTGACCAGTTATTTCTGTGAAGGTTCCCATTGCAGAACCAGCAAAAAGTTGATTAGTTTCAGCCATATTAACCAAATAGGCATCTATGTATCCATCATCATTATAATCACCCCAGGCAACGCCAGTTGTGTTTCTATTATCATTTACCAGTGGGTGGTTAGTTATTTCAACAAATGTGTCATTGATTTGTCCGGTATTTTCAGTCAGAATATGCGTACAGTTTGGAGATACATTGTACCAGTGGTCAATCACTCCCGAAGGCCAGATTATCTCAACTTCGTTAATCACTGAAGCATCACCTATTCCAAAATGTTGCGTTAAAGGAGCCTGAGCACACCTACCTGAATTATTGGAGATAAGTCTGGATTGAGTAACGGTCTGCCCGTTAATCTGGGCTGTACAGTAAATTTTTGCTCCGATAGCGGAGCAGTTTGATTGAGTTCCGACACATTTTATTTTTACCCAGTTATTAGTATTTCCCTGATTTTCGAAAAGCTGATTATATCTTCCACTCGAATAACCACCAGTACCATTCACCAGAAAAATATCCAAATCACCATCATCATCAATATCTACAGTAGTACATCCCCAGGTAGAGCGGATAGCTGAATCTAACGTAAGTACTAAGTCATTGTTTTCGTGAAAAGTGCCATCGCCATTATTAAATAAAACCTTATTGCGGTCATTCTCCCATGTGCCATTAACGAAGTCTAAATCACCATCATTATCCAAATCTCCCCAACTGCTGGAGCGAGTAACCATTGTTTGATGCAAGATAGAATTTGTCTGCTCAGTAAAGACCATACCACCGTCATTGCGATACAAAAGCGGCAAATCTCCATTCAAGCTGGTGCTTACAATAAACAGGTCGAAATCACCATCGTTGTCATAGTCAATCCAGTTGCCACCAGATGAACTTGTTGGAGTAGTTGCCCATGTTACAGTTGTTGCTTCCAGGAAATTACCATTTCCGTTATTCAGATATAGTGGATTTGTACTATAATACGAGGTTACCATTAAGACATCAATGTATCCATCTTCGTTAATATCACACGGTGTTCCTTCAATAGTACTTACACCATAAGTACTGGTCAGAGGAGTGTTCAATATCTGGGAAAAAGTACCATCGCCGTTATTACCAAGAAAATTATTTGCTGAGCCACCGTACCAGTTAGGGTCTGATAATAGCAAATCCAGAAAGGAATCGTTATCGTAATCAAACCAGGATTGCCCGAAAAAACTTCCATTAAGCGAAACAAAAGCAGGGTCCAGTACATGGCTGAATAATCCATTTCCATCATTTCTAAACAGCTTGCATGAACCAGAAGAAGGTGTGGTTACGAATACATCTTCCAGACCATCATTATTGTAGTCAATAAACGATGCGGTACAGGAATGTCCATCGTTGTCATTCAAAGTATGACCAGTTACTTCTGTGTAAGTTCCTGATGATGAGCCTGCAAAAAGTTGATTTACTTGATTCCAGTTAACAAGATAAGCATCCATGAATCCATCATCGTTATAATCACCCCAGGCAACACCGGTTGTATTGCGATTATCGTTTACTAACGGGTGGTTTGTCACCTCAGTAAAGTCTGCGAAAGTGGAAACTGCCCAAGCTACCACGACAAAGATTATAAACACCTTTTTCATTTTTCCTCCTAAAGCTTCTATATTTTAGAGAGCTTCTATATTTTAGAGAGCAATAATCAATCTAATGAATAAAAAAAATACCTGTCAACTTTTTTATAAATATTCCGTTTGCTCTTTTTTCGATTATTGTTCCATCAGGATGTGGTGGTTAGGAAAACGGGAGAGGAAATGTCTGCTAACAGATAGGGATTAGTAACTTAAATAACTGAGGAATATCTGCTCACTGAGGAGTTTCTCCTCATTTTCATATTATCGAAAATCCCCAATAGAATATATTTATTATAATATTGAGCTATTAAGCCTTTTTATATTCATATCTAATAGTGTTTTATGCTACTCATAAATCTTTTTCTTCTTTTCTATCCTGATTGGTAGTGTCTTTGCTAATTCAAGAGAAAAAACGCCACAACTGAATTAGATGGTTGAACGGCAAAAGGTGAGAAAAATGGATAAGTCTTTTAACGCGTTTGAAATGGCACAGACACAGTTTGACGCGGTTGCCGATAAGTTGAATTTGAATGAAGCTGCCCGTGAGCTACTACGCAATCCAATGCGGGAATATCACTTTAATATTCCAATTAAAATGGATGATGGCAGTTCCAAAGTTTTTCGTGGTTATCGCATTCAACATAACGACGCCTTAGGTCCCTGTAAGGGTGGTATCAGATTCCATCCTCAGGAAACCGCGGATACAGTGAGAGCTTTATCTATGTGGATGACATGGAAAACATCTGTTCTGGATATTCCCCTTGGTGGTGGAAAAGGTGGAGTAATTTGTGACCCTCACAATCTTTCTCTGCGAGAGCAGGAGCAAATTTGTCGTGGCTGGGTACGTCAATTGGGCAGAAACATTGGTCCGTTGCGGGATATTCCAGCTCCAGATGTAATGACCAACGGTCAGCACATGTTGTGGATGCTGGATGAATACGAAACCATCACAGGCGAAAAATATCCCGGTATGATTACAGGCAAGCCAGTTGGTATGGGTGGTTCACTTGGCAGAACAGAAGCTACAGGTTATGGAGTTATCTTTACAGTTCGCGAAGCTCTTAAAGAAATAGGAATTAACACAGGGCATACTACTGCTTCTTTTCAGGGATTTGGCAATGTTGCACAATACGCAATCAAATTGTACAATCAACTTGGTGGAACAGTTCTTTGTGTTTCCTGTTGGGATCAGCAGGATCAGGTTTCCTATGCTTTCTATAAAAAAGAAGGTATTAATGTTGAAGAGCTACGGAAAATTACCGACCGCTTTGGTGGTATTGATAAAGAAAAAGCAAAAGAGTTGGGCTATGAAATGTTACCGGGAGACAAATGGCTTGAAATCGAATGCGATATTCTGATTCCATCTGCTCTGGAAAATCAAATTACAGCTGAAAACGTAGAAAAAATCAGTTCACAAGTAAAGCTTATAGCAGAAGGTGCGAACGGACCAACAACTCCGGAAGCTGATAAAATTCTTCAACAGCGTGGAATTTTCATTATTCCAGATTTCCTGTGTAATGCTGGTGGCGTAACATGTAGCTATTTTGAACAGGTTCAGTGTAATATGAACTACTTCTGGAGCAAAGACGAAGTTCTCGGAAAACTTGATTACAAATTGACTACTGCCTATCACAAGGTTTCCAAACTTGCTCGTGAAAAGAAGCTCTATATGCGTGATGCAGCATATATGATATCTATAGATAAAGTTGTCCAGGCCTCAACGGCTCGAGGCTGGATATAACTCCACACAGAGATGCAAGGGCAGACGCGAATCTGCCCTTGTTATTTTCAGTATTCAGTTTATAAATACTGAATGGCTGTCATCACCTTGGTTTAAGAAGGAGACAATATGAAAGGTGGCGTTAGATTCGACAGAGAAACAGGTCTTTTCAATAAAGATTTCTCGTACATGGGGCATGGTCATCCGGGCGGGAAGGCTTCCGGGTTAGCAATAATGCAGAATATCATAAAAAAACATTTTACTGATGGCAATGTGGAAGGTATGCGGATTAAAATTCCTCGCATGACAGTTTTGCTGAGTAACATCTTTGATGAGTTTATGAGCAATAATTCTCTCTATAGTATTGCTCTGTCAGATGCTTCAGATGAGGATATAGCTATCAGTTTTATCAAAGCGTCTTTCGGGGCAATTTATGCCGGAGACTTGTTTTCTTTGGTAGAGAACATAAACCAACCCCTCGCTATTAGGTCTTCCAGTATTCTGGAAGATTCACTCCACGAATCGTTTGCGGGAGTATTTGAAACCAAGATGGTAGCAAATAATCAGCTTAGTAATACCGAGCGATTTAATGCTCTTATAAACGCGATTAAATATGTATATGCTTCTCTTTTCTTTTCACAGTCCAAAGAGTATTTTCGATCTATTAATCATGATATACGGAACGAAAAGATGGCTATTATTGTTCAGGAAGTTGTTGGTAACAGGCACGAAAACCTTTTCTTACCAACTGTTTCCGGTGTATTGAAATCTTACAATTTCTATCCCGCTTATGGTCTCGAACCGGAATCCGGTTTCGCGGCACTGGCGTTTGGATTAGGTAAAACAATTGTGAATGGAGAGAATAACTGGAGCTATTGTCCTGAGTATCCATCAAAACCTCAACCTTTCAACAATATTAAAGATATGCTTTATAATACTCAGAAAACTTTCTGGGCTGTAAATATGGACAAGATAGAGAATTATAATCCGATTTCAGAAAGCGAGTACTTAGTTCAGCAGTCTATTTTTGACATAAGTGACAAAACTATTTTACAACATCTCTGTTCCCGCTATGACCACACGAATGATTGTATAACAAGTTGGTATTATGGCGAAGGAGCACCGCTTTTAGATTTTTCTCCAATTCTCAAGGCAAATTCTTTGCCATTAAATAAAGCGATTAACAAGATTATGCGGGTTTGTGAAGAAGAGACAGATAATAAAGTTGAAATTGAATTTGCTGTCTCTTTAAGCAAAGATAAAACTGCACCTCCCTGCTTTGAATTTTTGCAACTCCGCCCAATCGCGGTTTCAAATGAAATCATTGATATTCCACAAACTGGTGAAATAGAAGATGAACTGCTACTCGCATCTAATAATGTGATGGGAAACGGAACCTGTAATGAAATAGAAGATATTGTTTTTGTACGCCCCGAAACTTTTGATGTAAAATATACCCAACAGATTGCATCAGATATAGCGGAATTGAACGCCTCTCTGGTTCAAAACAAACGTAAATATCTTTTGATTGGTTTTGGCCGATGGGGTACTTCTGATCCCTGGTGCGGTATTCCGGTCAACTGGGCACAGATATCTAATGCAAAAATCATTGTTGAGACAGTACTGCCTAACATGCGTGCGGATTTCAGTCAGGGAGCGCATTTCTTTCACAATGTAACTTCTCACAGCGTCCTTTATTTTTCGGTTAATGATGAACACGCGAAAAATCTCGACTGGATTTGGCTTCAGGAACAGAAAGTTATTAATGAAACTCGTTATGTAAAACATGTCCGAATCGAAAAAAATCTGCAAGTACTGGTTGACGGACGCAATAGTAATGGTATTATAATAAAATAATCGAATTGGTTTCATCAGGAGTTTGATATGAGTACAATAATTGACAATCCAGACCATGTAACAGACCGTTTAGCTGAGAGACAGAAAGAGCTTAATTGTATTCATGAAGTAGAAAATATTCTTGTTGATTTTGACTCATCCCTTGATGATGTCTTTTTGAAAATTTTGGAAGTATTGCCAACTGGTTGGCAATTTTCGGATAGTTGTTTCGCTGAAATCATTTACTTAGGAAAAAGTTACCAACTATCGCCTGACGAAATCGGCAAATATCATCAAAGATCTCCTTTATACAAATATGGTACTAACTTTGGTGAGATGAAAATTCATTATCTCTCTCTTCCAGCCAATTACGAGGGTGAACCATTCCTGACAGAGGAGTATTCTCTTCTCAATACTATCGCTGGTATCCTTGCTGCTTATCTTGTTGTTCGTTCTTACAAAGATAAACAGGATACTAAGAGTGGGCAACCAGCTATTCACAACGATTGGAAAGTAATTGTGAATATGTTGCAGAAAACAGATATGCGGTTATTCATGAAAATCACCCGTAAATTATTGAATCTGCTTTTCCGCAAAGGGATTAAGGAAGTGAAGGACATTTACGCTCTTTTTGGTGATAACGCAATGAAACCTGGATTCGAACCCAGTGCTGAAATCAATGTGCCTACAAAAAAGCGTGATATACGTGAGGATATGGTTGCCAGCGATTTGATATTTTCAATCGCGGATAAATACTTTACCAATGATGACATGATGGATAATATCCATAACTGGATACACGAAGATAAATTGAGTTATTTGTCAACCTCTCTGGAAAGCAAAGATTCCTCTCTTTCTGATATTCAGGATGCTATCTTTCGCTATCAAACTCAGGACATTGACAAGAAAAATCTTTCGCCCTTTTCTTCCCTGAACATTAAAGTTCTGATGATTCAGAGATTATTTACTAACCAACTGGTATTCATCAACGTCGCTAAAAAATATATCGAACTGGAAGATTTCTATGATGTGCTGCAAAATACACTCTATCCAAATAATTCACATGGTAAGTTGGGAGGGAAAAGCACAGGCTTGTTCTTTGCTAATAATATTATAAAAAGAGAAACTGACAAAGAATTCAATAAACACATTAAAACACCTAACACCTGGTATATTACTTCAGATGCTATGCTGAATTTCCTGCATTACAATAATCTGGAAGAGGTCGTTGAACAGAAATACAAAGATATCGAAGATGTCCGGGCAGAATATGGCAATATTATTCAGATGTTTAAAAATTCGCATTTCCCACACAAAATTTCCAAAGGATTATCTCAGATACTTGAATCTATAGGAGATAATCCTATCATTGTTCGCAGTTCTTCGCTATTGGAGGATAGTTTCGGGGCTGCTTTCTCTGGTAAATACAAGAGTCTTTTCCTTGCGAATCAGGGTAGCAAACAGGACAGACTGAGTGCGATAGAAGACGCAATCGCGGAAGTATATGCTTCCATAGTTGGGCCAGATCCGATTGAATATCGCAAAGAAAGAGGTTTATTGGATTTTAAGGAAGAAATGGCTATCCTTATTCAGGAAGTAGTTGGTACAAAAGTTGGTAAATATTTCTTCAGCGCGTTTGCCGGAGTCGCGTTTTCCAACAACGAATTCCGCTGGTCTTCCCGCATTAAGAGGGAAGATGGACTGGTGCGACTTGTTCCCGGTTTGGGAACACGGGCTGTTGACAGGTTGAGCGACGACTATCCGGTATTGGCATCACCCGGGAAGCCGGGTATTCGTGTAAACGTAACAACCGAAGATATATTAAGATACTGCCCACAGAACATAGACCTGATAAACTTAGAAACTAACTCATTTGAAACTGTATCAATAAAGACCTTATTGAAAGAGTGCAAAGATGATTTTCCTCTGCATAATCTGTTTTTCTCTGTTTACGAAAATGGGTTCCTTTCCGAAAAATCAGCTTTCAGCATAGATTTTGAAAATGATGATTTGATTCCGACCTTCAATGGTTTGATTAAGAATTCACCTTTTCTGAAAAGAATAAAGACCATTCTTGATTTATTGAAAGAGAAATTAGGAACTCCGGTTGATATAGAATTCGCGGTGAAAGATGATGATATTTATCTACTGCAATGCAGACCACAATGCTTTGCCGGCTCGGATGAACCACTTCCTATTCCGCAGGATATTCCAGAAAAAAACATACTTTTCACTGCTCATAAATATATTTCCAATGGCAGAATACCGGAGATTACACATTTTGTCTATGTTGACCCCGATAGATATAGCGAACTCAGCAGTATTGAAGAATTGCTGGAAGTCGGAAGATGTGTGGGCAAGCTGAATTGTTATCTTCCTAAAAAGAAATTTATTCTACTTGGACCCGGACGCTGGGGTAGCAAGGGTGATATAAAACTGGGCGTAAATGTAACTTATTCTGATATTAATAAAACAGCAGTGTTGATTGAAATTGCCAAAGAAAAAGGAAACTATGTCCCGGATCTTTCCTTTGGGACACATTTTTTTCAGGACCTCGTTGAAGCACAGATTCGCTATATCCCACTTTATCCAGATGAAAAAGGAAATATTTTTAATACAAATTTTGTTCGATTCTCAAAAAACATTCTGCAAGACATACTTCCCGAATTTTCGGACTTGGCGGACTGTGTAAAAGTCATTGATATCCCTGCTGAGACAGATGGTAAAATTCTGAAGATTTTTATGAATGCCGACCTCGAAGAAGCAATTGGGTATATTGGTTCACCGGGGAAAGATAAAGTCATATCCATACCTCAGCCTGGAAGTATTGAGAGCAAAGATGAGAATTACTGGTTCTGGCGAATGCAGGTCTGTGAATTTCTGGCGACTAATATCAATACTGAAAAATTCGGGGTGGAAAATCTCTATGTTTTTGGTAGTGTGAAAAACGGCAACGCCGGTCCTGCCAGTGATATTGACCTACTGGTTCACTTTCGCGGCGATGACAAACAAAAGACGGAACTGATTGCCTGGTTTCAAGGCTGGAGCCTGTGTCTTGACCATTTCAACTACTTGAAAACCGGCTATAAAACTGGTGGAATTCTGGATGTTCACATCATAACAGATGAAGACATTGCCAAAAAAACGAGTTTCGCGGTTAAGATTAACGCGATTACAGACGCTGCCCAGAAATTGGAACTCAGGAAGTGAATAAAGCACTATTTATCAGTGACATGCACGGAGAGAAA
>JAIOTM010000416.1 GCA_021106755.1 Candidatus Cloacimonadota bacterium
AGACGTACTCCCTGTACTTCAAGTGCCCGACAACAAAGCAGATGCGGTGCCCTGTGAACGCTTACAATTTACTAAACCATTGTGGCAATATATTGTCAATAAGTTAAGGCTGTTACTGGCTGGTCAGTGGACAGGACGATGCGTCGGCTTGGAGTGCCCGGAAGGTCAGAACAATAAAATAATCATATTGACAATCTTACTTTTATTATGTTATATTTAATATAATTATATTATTTTTAGGAGGATGAGCGATGGGATATTCTAGAATCAGCGTAACAATTCCTGATGAAATGTATAATGATATGAAGGAGTTCACATCGAGAGATAAAATTAAAATAAGCCATCTGGTGGCAGAGGCTATTGGAGATAAACTCAGAAAGATCAAAGAAGAAAAATTTGTTCAGCAGGTCAATGAAGTCTTTAAAAATCCGGAGGCAGAAAAGGAGCAACGCCTCATGGCCGAAGCCATTGTCGATAATACCGATTTAGAGGAACTACCATGGTAAAACCGAATCAAGGTGATATTTACTGGGTAAAGTTCGGCCGTTCAGGTGATTCCGGCCCATCCGGCAAGAGGCCTGCCATTGTTATTCAAAATAATTTGCTGAACAAAAGCAATATAAACACTACAGTGGTAACCCTGTTGACTTCAAACAGAAGACTTGCATCTGTGCCGGAAAATATTCAACTGAAAAAAGGGGTTGGAAATCTGCCCCAAACAAGTGTTGTGGTTGTCAGCCAAATGGCTACCGTGGACAAGCTCAGGTTGCTGGAAAAAATCGGGACCCTCAACAAGGAAAAGACTGAAGAGGTAATTGAAGGTTGCCGGAAGGTTATCAGTTTGAAAATGTTTTCGTAAAGGTTATTTTCGACTTCGACTTTGGGCAAACTCAACTTTATAGCGATTACTCCGGCAGTGTTTTTCCTGCCCGGTGAGGTCGGATAGCTTGCGTCGGCCAGACCTTGAGCGACAAAGGGGGTGCGTTATGTCGGATTACATCTCCAAGATACGTGGTCGAATAATAACAACAAGTTCCTTTCTTTTCTTTGTTTTGGCTTCACTTTTAAACGCCCATTTCAAAACAGGCAATTTACCCAATAGTGGTACTTCTGTGTTATTTTCTTCAGTTACTTCATCAATCAATCCCCCCAAGATAAGCAAATTTCCACTATGAACCCTAGCCAATGTGCTCATTTGACGGAGTTTGACCGTAGGCAGACCTACCATAATATTTCCAAACGTAACTCTTTCAATACCGCGCAACATGGAAGTAACCGGTGTTAAATTTATTGTAAGCTCGTCGTTTTCACCGATATTACACAAAACTGAAAAGGCAAATCCGGATAAAATATCTGCAGTTTCAGTACCATAATCCACATCTCCTGTCTCAGCATTTCTCGTAGAACTTATATTCTGGATATAACGTGTAGTTTCACCTACTATCAGAACACCTGGCGATCCATTAAGTAAAGTAAGGCGAGGATTCGAGATAGTACGTACAGCTCCTTGTTCCTTTAGCGCATCAATCAGCCAGGAAAGATCTACAGAGTTTAAGGTAATGTTTCCAATTAAGTGTAACCCTTCTGTCCCAGGTTCATAGACAAGACCGTTATCCCCGAAATTGACCCTGCCGGATAGTAATGGCGAAGTAGTACCTCTCTTTTCCGAACCAAGTACCTTTGACCAGTCTATTCCCATATATGAGCCTTCATTCAACTCTACCTCTATAACATGGGCTTCAATAGAAGCTTGGCGGAATAACCACTTTTTTAATGTATCTATATATATTTTAACAGACTTCTGTAATGTTGGACTCGTTGTTACGGTTATAATCCCTAGTGATTCATCAACGGTATATTCTCCATCTCCGGATCTACGCCATGTGGCAGATTCCAACTGCTTACGAGAAGCTTCCATCGCAGCTCTACTTTCGGCTTCATAGCTTCCTCTATATGCTCCACCCTTCGAATTCACACCAGATCCGGATACTATACCGCCGACTCCCGTTGAGCCTTCTCCCCTTGACTGACCAGAGCCATCTATCCCAGCGGCTCTTTGACCTTCTACGTCAGTTTTTGAACTATATCCTTCACTTATTCGTAATATAATATCTAAATTCTGTCGAATACTCTTCCATACGTCAAAACGATTAATATAGCGCTTAGTCTTTTCCTCTGCCCAATCAGTTCCCCCTTTTGATTTAAGGGTCGTCATGCTCAATTCACCCAAATTATCAACATTCGTAGAACCACCAAGCATATTGCCACCAATAGCCGCGGTAAATTCAGTAGCAACATTGGGCAGGGCAATTACATAAGTAACTGTTTTTCCATATCCAATGATAAGAGTATTATTTTTAAACTCATACCAATAGTCCAGTTGTCTCAGCATATTCTCTAATGCTGTCCAAAAATCGTCGTCAGGATTAATATCAACGTCTATCAGGACGTCTTGCACAGCGTCCGAATTCCAGCTAACGGTAAAACCCTTCAGTTGAGCCAAAGCCTTAATCGCCTCTCGTAAACTTACAGTCTTTTCACGAGATGAAATTTTCGCCCCAACCTTCATCTCAGGAAGCCCTAACTTGCTTTCCTTAACTTGAATATCTTCGACAGTGAACGAAGGCTGCCAGCTCACGGATGGACGGGATGAAGTAGGAATACTGTAAGGGGTAGACTGCTCTTCAGGCTGAACTTCAGTCTGTAAACTCGCATTTGCATCAGGTTCTGCCTGGGGAGTCTTTGAAAGGCTTTGCTTGGAGGC
>JAIOTM010000388.1 GCA_021106755.1 Candidatus Cloacimonadota bacterium
CCTGTTTTTTTGAAAAAAAATGGGTCCTTTCTTTTGGAAAAAGGCGAAAAATTGGCACTTGGCGTTCCCCTCTAATTAACTCTTTAGAAAATATTAAGTAAACCGCACTTTTGCTCCAAAACCGGGCCAAAACGAAGGCCAAATTGGCAATTGCTTGTCACTAAAATTTTCGCTTAAAATCAAGCTATTTGCCAGTTGCGTGTCACTATTTGCCACGAATCTGGCACTTTTTGCCATTTGACGTGTCACTTTATATCAGTGTCACTTATTACGAAATGTAATCACTATTCAAAAAAACTGTTGACACTATTAGTCGCAAATATAATAGTCGCACTCAAAATAGTAGTGTTTATCATAAACGCTTTTACATTAGGCGTTTTTAGAATAAGTGATTATCTAATAATAGAAACAGGAGGTACTATGTCTCGGAACAACCTGGTAGTTCTCGGACTACTTAACGAAAAACCATGCTATGGCTACGAAATGAAATGGGCAATTGAACACAGGGAACTCAACCTGTGGGCACAAATCAAGTTGCCATCTATCTATAAGGCTATCAATACGCTGGAAGAAAAAGGCTATATAACAGGCAAGAAAGAAATTATTGGAAACACCCCCCCCCGCACGGTTTATAAACTCACAGAAAGCGGAAAGGCTTACTTGCGTACACTTGTACTAAAATACCTTACAACAATGGGGTGTGGTAAAAACTTTACACTCGGTTGTGCCTTTATGCTCAACATAATCAGTCTGGAGACTTTTCTCTCAACGCTGGATTCTCAGCTTGAGCAACAGCATAAGTTATTGGAAGGTATGAACAATCAAAAAGAGCATATCAATTCAGAGCATGTTCCTTTCAACTGGAAGCGGATTTTCTATATGGGTAAAAGTTACCACACAGCTTACATTGAAACGTTAAAAAACCTGAGAAAAGACGCTCTCGATCCCAAAAACGCACACTGGTTCACTAAGGAATAACTATGAGACGAGTATTTTTATTTCTTCTGCTATTCGTAGCCGTTTTGACTAGTGCGGAAACTCTCAATCTGCAACAGGTGCGGGAAATCGCCTTGCGAAACAATCCCACCTACAAAGCAGCCCAGTCCAAAACCTCCGCAAGCAAATGGAGCTATCGGCAAAGCATGATGGGACTGATTCCCAACGCGAAACTTGAAGGCAGATACCGTTCCACTGAACCTGGTACAACCCTCATGACCGGGGATGTAATGGACTATCAGACTACCTACGGTTTTTCAGCTTCGCAACCGATTTTTGTTGGAGGAAGCATCTGGCTTGGTTCGCGTATTTCAAGAGATAGCTGGAAAATAGCGGAAGCCTCGTTGCAAAACACAACCCTCAGCGTTGTAGCAGAAGCGGAAACTAAGTATTTCAATGTACTTAAATATCGAGACCTTCTTGCAATCGCGGAAAAGAATCTTGAATACGCTCGCGGCAACGAGTTTATCGCCAAAACCCGCTTCGAGAGTGGTACTATCTCGCAGGCGGATTATCTGCAAATGCAATCGGACAGAGCAAACAAAGAAGTAGCTTTGCTTCAAATGCAGAATCTTGTACGCGTTAGTCGTGCTGATCTTGCTAACCACCTTCAAATTGAGGGAGAACTAACGATTACACCTTTAAGTAGCGAAGAACTACTATCCGAAATTACCGGAGTAAAAGCGTTGAGTCAACCTGCTGTTGAACAAGCCGTTACCCGTATTCTTACCCTTGGTGTTGAGCAGAACCCGTCATTGAAAATCTCCAGCCTTGGAGTAAGCATAGGTAAAAAAACGCGTTTAATAGCTCAGGGTCAATTTCTGCCCAGTATCGCACTTTCTTATAGTAAAGAGTGGAGTGCATGGGAAGATGAAGCTCATGAGGATACGGCGACTTTGATGCTGAACGCTTCAATGTCAACCTTTCCGATGTTCGGAAAATTTGCGAGAGTCCAGTCGGCGAAGTATAGTCTTCGCCAGGCGTTAATGAATCATCGCACGGCAGAAGATGGTGTCCGGCTTGGCATTACCAACGCTGTATATACAATGGTGACAGCCGCGAGTTCCGTGGAAACCTCGAAAATAGCTCTGGACTTTTCCAGAGAAACTTTCCGGCAGATGGAAATCCGGTTTCGCAACAACCTTGTTTCCGCTACCGATATGTTAAATGTTCAGATAATGCTGTCCGCGGCTGAGAATCAATATTCTACTGCGTTGTACGACTACCTGGAAGCAAAATCCGGTCTGATGCTACTTACAGGTGCAGACCAGACTAAGTTATTAAAAATATTAATGGCAATAGAGTTGGAGGATTAATGAAAATCAAATTTGCGATAGTCTTTATCCTGCTTGTACTACTAACAATGAGTGCTTGCGGAAAAGGAGACCCAAAAGAAAAGAAAAACGGAAACCAGAATCAGGAAAAAGCTGTCCCTGTTATGGTCGAAACCGTTACAGAACGTAATCTCAGCGAATACATGAATGTTACCGGTGTCCTGGAAGGCATCACAGATGTAACAATTACCAGCGAAGTAAATGGCAAAATAACCGATATATTCAAAACTCTCGGCGACTGGGTTTCCATTGGTGATTCCATAGCCCGGATAGACAACGCCGACTACCTCATTATCTATCGGCAGGCAGGGGCTGCCAGATTGTCAGCGGAAGCTGGTCTCGAATCCGCCCGGTTAGCCTGGAATTCATCTCAAACTCTATACAAGAGCAAGAGTATCTCTGAGGCGGAGCATGTGCAAGCCCGCAGTCTGTACAAAAGTGCCGAAGCAGGTTATGAAGGTGCTCGCGCGGGACTCGAAGCGGCCAGAAAAGCCTTAGATAACTCCCGCTTCATTGCTCCGGTTTCGGGCTATATAGCGTACATGCCATTAGAAACGGGAACCGTAGTGAATATGGGTACTCCGGTTTGTACTTTGGTAAACACCCGCAAACTTATTATCAAGACCGGTGTAGGTGAATCATACATCCCTAAAATCAAACGCAATCAGGAAGTATATATCACCCATGAGAGCCTGTCGGAACCAATTATCGGCAAAATTACCGGAATTGGTATCAAACCGGCAATGGGAACCGCGAGTTATCCCATTGAGATAATATTAAGCAATCCCGGTGGAACCTTGTATCCCGGTATGGTTGTTCATGGCGAAATATTAGCAAAAGAATACAAAAATATCATCTATGCTTCAATGAACAATCTCATTCAGCAATACGACAAATACTATGCGTATATTCTTCAGAACGATAACACGGTAACCCGGTGCAACCTTAGATTAGGAAAGAAGATAGGTGAAAAAGTAATCGTCCTTTCCGGGCTTACAGTCGGCGACATAATAGTCACCGAGGGTTTATCCAATCTGGAAGAAGGTAGCAAAATTGACATCCGCCAGAGTGCGGTTTCTGGAGAGTAACTATGTCTATCGCGAAATTTTCTGTCGATAATCACGTACTTATCAACATGTTGCTGATTATCGTATTCATAGGTGGTATTTTCACTATGGTGCATATACCCAAAGAAGAGATGCCGGCAGTGGATATGGGATTCATCGTGCTGGGTGTGGTCTATCCCGGTGTCTCTCCCGAAGAGATGGAAACGTTGGTTCTCAACAAGATTGAAGAGGAAATCTCCGATGTCGCTAATATCGATTTCATCAGTTCGACAGCCTCCGAGGGACGAGTTGTAATCAGCATCTCGTTTGAACCGGATGCCGATATTGATAAAGCCTGGAACGACATCAACGCTGAGTTAGATAAGGTCAATGATTTGCCCGAAGACGCGATGGACCCGTGGATTATCCGCATCAACATGCGCGAAATAAACGAAATGTGCGATATCTCCCTCGGTGGCGATTTCTCTCCTAACGCACTGCGCGAACTTGCCGAAGACCTTAAACTCTCCCTGCTAGACGTAGCCAATGTCTCGAAAGTTTCTGTTCGGGGAACGAGAGATAGGGAAATATGGGTAGAAGCCGATGCTTACAAACTTAACGCTCTCGGTCTCACTCTTTCTGACCTGAATACAGCAATCCAGTTGCGTAATCAGAACGTTCCGGCAGGAAATATTGACTTTAACAAAGTTGAATATATCGTGCGGACGATGGGCGAATTCAATTCGGTTGAAGAAATAGACGAATTGGTAATCCGAACTGACGCCAATGGACGATTTATACGCGTTAAAGATGTGGCAACTATCACCGATACGCTTGAAGAAGCTCGCACTATAGGTAAGCTCAACATGGAATCTGGCGTCCTTTTGCGGGTTTATAAGAAAGAGGATGGGGATGTTATCCGGGTAATGGAAGATATTCGCGAACTAGTAGCCGATTTCAAAACCACAACTTCCGGTCTGACAGCTACTGTGCGAAACGATGACTCCATCGCGGTGAAAGATTCTATCTCGACACTTGGTACCAGTGCTCTTCTCGGCGTAATTCTGGTGTTTGTTATTCTTTGGATATTCATTGGATGGCGTAACGCTATTTTCGCTGTGATTGGAATTCCTTTCAGTTTCTTCCTCACTTTTATCCTTATGCGACAGTTTGGGGTAACAATGAATACTCTCAGCCTGTTCGGGTTAGTACTTGTACTCGGAATGATAGTCGATGATGCTATTATCGTTATGGAAAACATTCAACGGTACATGGAAAAGGGTATAAAAGCCAGGGATGCTGTCATCAAGGGAACCTCCGAGATTATGTGGCCTGTAATAGCCGCTGTAACGACTACAATCGCCGCGTTTCTGCCTATGTTCATTATGCAGGGTATGATGGGCAAATTCATGCGTGTTTTCCCAATCGTAGTTACGCTTGCCCTGGCAGCTTCGCTGTTTGAATGCCTTGTAGTTCTGCCCTCACATATAGCCGAGTTTAACAAGAAACAACTTTCCCGAAAAAAACGTGGTTATGGCAAGTTTATGCAGTGGATATTACTGCACTATAACAAAGTGCTTAAATGGGTGCTGGGACACAGGGCTATGTCTGTGCTGTTTATTTTTGTCGCTCTGGCATTTACAATAATGACATTCGCTTTCCACTGGGTGCAGTTTGAATTTTTTCCTTCTCAGGAGTCCCAGACTATTGTCCTTAAACTGCGAACCTCGGTTGGCACAAGTCTCGACCAAACAAACAGCATTATTACCGAGATAGAGAAGTTTGTATTTAACATGCCCGAAAAAGACGATATTGGAGCTATCGTTACTTATGTGGGTGGAATGGTAGTGAATAACCATAGCTGGGAAGAAGCAACCTCTAACGCGGAAGTGAAGATAGATATTGTAGCCGCGAAAGAGATGAAATTTACTCACGATCAAATAAAATCACGCATCAGGGATTTCCTGAAAGAGCTTCCCGGACTTTACAGCTATCGGTTCGCGGTTCCTTCCAGTGGTCCTCCCACCGGAAACGATGTGGAAGTCCGCATCAAAGGCGACAATCTTGATCGCTTGCAATACATGGCTGAAATCGTTAAAGATGAGTTGCGCGTTATTCCCGGTGTTGAGGATATCGAAGACTCTTTCAAGCCGGGTAAAAGCGAAATCCGTATAACACCCCGAAACGATAACCTC
>JAIOTM010000366.1 GCA_021106755.1 Candidatus Cloacimonadota bacterium
ATCAGTTGTCATTTACGGGAACAATTCTCACCAAGATGGATGGAGATGCCCGTGGCGGCGCGGCACTGTCGATTAACGCCGAAACAGGAAAACCTGTCGCCTTTGTGGGTACTGGTGAAAAAACCAGCGATTTAGAACTGTTCCATCCCGACCGCATGGCAAACCGGATTCTCGGCATGGGCGATGTTGTCAGCCTCGTAGAAAAAGCGGAAGCTACTATGGATGAGCAAAAAGCCGCTGTTCTAGCTGAACGACTCCAGAAAAACCTGTTCACATTTACCGACTTTTTAGACCAACTTCAGCAGTTACGTCAGATGGGTCCATTAGACCAGTTAATGCAGATGGTACCCGGCATGAACAAAGCCGCGATGAAAGGACTTAAAGTTGATGAGGACGAAGTAGAGAAAATCGAAGCGATTATTTATTCAATGACTAAAAAGGAGCGGGAGCATCCCGAAATAATCGGAGGTAGCCGCAGATCGCGCATAGCGAGGGGAAGCGGCACTACCGTGCAACAGATAAATCGCTTGTTGAAGCAGTTTCAGCAGATGAAAAAGATGATAAAAACTTTCAATAACCCCAAGGTACGGAAACGCGGTGCGTTTCCGTTCTAAAATATACCTTGACGTAGAAAGGTATGCTTAAAAAATTACAAATTAGTAATATCAGAGAAAAGAGGTAACAATGGTCAAGCTAAGACTAACGAGAATGGGAGCGAACAATAAGCCGTTTTATCGGATTGTCGCTATTGATTCACGCAAGAAACGGGACGGAAGATATTTAGATAACATAGGATACTATGATCCCAAAACCGATCCCCATACTTTAGAGATTAAAGCCGATCTGGCAATAAAATGGCTCAAACTCGGTGCCCAGCCTACCGACACTGTGCGTTCGCTGTTTAAGCAAAAAGGGATAATGGAACAATGGCATAAAATGCGTTACACTGTTGAAAAAGTAGCAGAAGAAGCTGACGAAGAACCAGTTGATGAAGCTGTTGCAGAGGAAATAGCTACTGAAGAAGGAGAATAGCAATGAAAGAACTAATTGAATTTATTGTCAGAGCACTTGTAGATAATCCCAGCGAAGTGGATATTCAGGAAGTCGAAGGCGATAAAACAATCGTCTTTGAACTGCGGGTCTCGAAAGAAGATATCGGTAAAGTGATTGGCAAACGCGGTCGCACCGCTGGTGCTATCCGTACAATCCTGAACGCTGTTTCCACTAAACGGGGAAAACGCGCCGAACTCGAAATTATTGAATAATACAGGTGTTTCAGAGCACCAGATTAATTTGAAGCTTACAGACCTGAAAATAATCGGACGATTGGAATACAAAAACGATTGTTTTTTGTTTTCTTCGAATAGTAATTCTGAGACACAACCGTCTGATTTTGTCGATGTTTTTTTGATCTTTAAAAGCAATAGAGTGTTTTACGTAACTGTCATCAATGCGGAAAAGCTTCAGAAGAAGTGGAAGCTTGCTTTTAGCGAAACTGGCATTATGGAAGAGTTCCTCACGGGAATTCGCTACGCGGATGTGGCTCTATCCCCAGACGATTATTCCGAACTCCGACTCGACACTGAATACAATCCGATAGGGTTGCGTGTTGTGTATAAGGATAAGGAAGTCGGAGAGATAACGGGCTATTTCGATAATAACGCCCATCTTGTTCTGGAAATTGAGTTGGACGACGGTAGCGAATTATTAATACCGGATGTCGAACCATTTGTAACCAGTAAAGATAAAACCCATTGCTATGTTACTTGCTTAGATGAATTTCCCCGCGTATGAGAATAGATGTTCTGACGCTCTTTCCGATGATGTTTCAGCAGTTTCTGCAAGAAAGCATTGTTGGAGCGGCAGTAGCAAAATCTGCTATTGAACCTTTCATTACGGATATCCGGGATTTCTCAGGGAACAAGCATCGGCAAGTGGACGATTATCCCTTTGGCGGGGGTGCGGGAATGGTTCTTAAACCGGAACCGCTGATCTCAGCCTTAGAGTACTTGAACTACGAGGAAGCTCCCGTTGTCTATTTCACTCCACAAGGCAAAGTGCTGACCCAACAGCTTGTAAAAAAGTACGCCAGCTTACCACGAATGATTCTGCTATGCGGTCATTACAAAGATATTGACCAGCGGGTTCGGGATAACTATGTTACCGATGAGTTATCTATCGGCGATTATGTGTTGTCGGGGGGTGAACTTCCGGCTATGGTGTTAATCGACGCGGTTGCCCGCTTACAAGATGGTGTGCTATCGGATATTGACTCAGCAGCGACTGATTCCCATGAGCAGGGAATTCTGGGTTGTCCACACTACACCCGCCCGGCAGAATACCTCGGAATGGAGGTGCCACCCGTGCTGTTATCCGGCAACCATGCCAGAATTGAAGTCTGGCGTCATGAGCAAGCGATGAAACTTACAAGGGAGCGACGTCCCGATCTTCTGAAACATGGTGAATAAGCTATACCTCGGGCTTGTACATAATCCGGTGCTCAACAAGTTTGGCGAAATCGTCACGACTTCTATCACCAATCTTGATATGCATGACATTTCCCGAACAGCACTAACTTTCGGCGTGAAGAAATTTTTCATTATCAACCGATTGCAATCTCAACGGGAATTATTCCAGCGAGTTAAAACTTTCTGGGAATCGGATGTTGCCCGTAAGTACAACGAAAACCGAACAGAAGCTATGCGAATCATCAGCTTCGCCGAAAATATTGATGAAGTTACCGAAGAAATAAAAAAACTGGAAGGAGACTGTCCGCTTATTATTACAACCTCGGCAAAACAATGTCCGGGTCAAACCGAATATGAGCGAATAGGTGACCTTACTCAGCCATTGCTGTTACTTTTAGGTACAGGAAATGGTCTTGCGGGTGAGGTGCTTAACTCGGCAGATTACTGCCTGACACCAATTCCTGGTGTTAATGACTACAATCACTTATCCGTAAGAAGTGCCGCTGCGATCATACTGGACAGGTTGACTTCCAATAAATAAAGGAGGAACCATGGATATACTGCAAACTGCTGGAAAAGCTCAGATGAGAACTGACCTCCCCGAATACAGGGTAGGCGATACCGTTCGGGTGCATTATCGCATCAAGGAAGGTAGTAAAGAAAGAATTCAGGCGTTTCAGGGCATTGTTATCCAGAAACGTGGAATGGGTATTTCCAAAACATTCACGGTTCGAAAAATCAGTAATGGCATCGCAGTTGAGAGGATATTCCCGCAACATTCACCGCTTATCGATAAAATCGATGTAGTACGGTTTGGACATGTACGC
>JAIOTM010000111.1 GCA_021106755.1 Candidatus Cloacimonadota bacterium
ATATTTTGTCAAATAAGGTGTTTTCGTCTTAGAAAACACTAAGTTACTGCTTGTAGCCTGAATTGCATAAGTGACAGCTATCTTTTTTATAAGAATAAAGAAGCCCTGTGACGGCGTGTTCTTACCCTCCGAACCCGAAATCTGGCAAAAGATACTCTGACTTTATGGAGTTTTTCTTCAGATGCAAAGTGCAACATTGAACATGAAAAACAACATAACCAAATCTTCTTGAAAAAATGGGGTATCCGAACAATTGCTTATTAAGACTCAATAGTCTGATTACAAACACATCTTGCTTGACAAGAGTCTGCCTTATGAAAACATTTGATATTCGATAATTGTAAATAAGAAAAAAAAATATATGGGGGAACCATGAAAAATTATGACATTGAGAAAATTCGCAACATTGCTCTTCTGGGAGGTAGTGGTTGTGGAAAAACAACTCTCACGGAACAGCTATTAAACACTGCCAAAGCAACAACGCGCGTTGGCAAAATTGAAGATGGCAATACCGTTATGGACTACGATGCTGATGAAATTGAAAAGAAAATGAGTATTTCGATGGGCATTGGTCATCTGAGTTGGGATGGACACTGGATAAACCTTTTAGATACGCCCGGTTATCCTGATTATTATGGTGAGCAAATCTCAGCTTCCATGGCTGCCGAAACATTGCTGGTAGTAGTAAATGCTGCTGGTTCTTTTGATGTTGGCGTTGAGCTTGCTCTTGAACTCATGGCAAGAAAAAAGTCCAGTGCTAAAGGCGTTATCGTAAACAGATTAGATAACGAGCACGCCGAATATAGCAAAGCCTTAGAGCAAATCTCCGAGAACTCAGATTTTATTCCGGCTCCGATATTTGTGCCAATTGGCAGAGAAGCCCAGTTCCAGGGGGTAGTGGACATCGTAAAGGGGAAGGCGTATATCAACGATAAGATTGCCGATATTCCCGCTGATATGCAGGATGAAGTTGAAGAATACAGAATGAAACTGATGGAAGCTGTTGCCGAAACAGACGATGATTTGTTAGAAAAATATTTCGAAGAAGGTGAACTTACTTCCGAAGAGTTATCGAACGGGATTCGTAGCGGTATTCTTAAAGGTGCTTTAATGCCTGTGTTTGCCTGCTCCGCTGGACAAAACATCGGAATCTCGGCTCTTTTGAACGCGTTTGTGGAATACCTTCCATCAGCCAACGCGGCAAAGGAAATCACCTTGATTAACGATGGCGAGACAAAAACTATCGCTCTTAAACCAGACGGCGACCCTGTGGGCTATATCTTCAAATCGTTTTCCGATCCCAACGTAGGCGATATTGCTTATGTACGTCTCTTTTCCGGGGCAATAAAAAGCGGCACCGAAGTTTATATCCCAGAAAAAGATTCTAAAGATAAAATCGGTACTATGTACTATATTCTTGGTAAGAATCGTACTGATGCTCCAATTCTTCGTGCAGGCGGCATTGGTGGGTTAGTGAAACTGAAAGTTGGGTGTGGTCTCACATCCGTGATGAAACCAGGAACAGAATTCAGGGTTGTAGCTCCTGAACTTCCTGCACCCGTTTTCTGGCAAACTATCCACGCTCTCAATCAGTCAGATGAAGACAAGATTGGTGGCGCGTTAGCGAAACTGATAGATGATGATCCAACCGCCAAAGCTTACTTTGATTCTGAAACAAAACAGCAGGTTATTTCCGGCTTAGGGGAACAACAAATCGGCTTGATAAAAAAGCGTTTGAAAACCCGCTTCAAAGTAGAAGCCGAACTCGAAGAGCCAAAAGTACCATACAGAGAGACTATCACCAGTTCTGCTCAGGTTAATTACAAACACAAGAAACAATCCGGTGGACGCGGGCAGTACGGTGAAGTCTATTTCAGGGTTCGTCCTACAAAACGTGGTGAAGGATTCAATTTTATAAATGGGATTGTTGGTGGAAAAATCCCCAGCAAGTTCATTCCCGCTATCGAAAAAGGATTAAGGGAAACGTTAGATAAAGGCATAATTGCCGGTTATCAGGTTGTGGACATTGAAGTTGAAGTTTACGAAGGTTCGTACCATGATGTTGACTCATCGGAAATGGCTTTCAAGATTGCTTCCTCGCAAGCCCTCAAGAAAGGATTCAAGGATTCTAAACCTATTTTGCTTGAGCCTATCTGTAATCTTCAAATAATCATTCCCAACGAATACATGGGCGATGTAATGGGTGATATTTCCACCCGACGTGGTAAAATTCAGGGAATGGAGCAGAAAGGCACAAAGCAGATACTCAATGCCCAACTTCCACTTTCGGAGCTTTACGGATATTTCCCTGCTCTGAAATCTCTAACGCAGGGTCGCGGAAGATTCACAAAAGAAATCTCGCATTTCGAGAAAGTACCACACGAGATAGTTACAAAAGTTATTGCAGCATTCGAAGAGGAAGATTAAACCTCGGAGGTAAAGTATGTCGGGACATAGTAAATGGAGTTCGATTAAGCATAAAAAGGGTGCCGCGGACGCTAAGCGCGGTAAACTTTTTTCCCGTCTGGCAAAAGAGATTATCATCTCAGCCCGTGACGGAGGGGGAGACTCTGATTCCAATCCCCGCCTGAGAACAGCGATAAATAATGCTAAAAGTGTTAATATGCCCAATGCTAACATCGACAGAGCTATCAAGCGTGGAACTGGCGAAATTGATGGTGCAAACTACGAACATTATATGTATGAAGGCTATGGTCAAAACGGAGTTGCTATTCTGGTAGAATGCCTTACCGATAATCGTAATCGAACAGTTGGCGAAGTAAGACACGCTTTCTCGAAGTACGGCGGTAATATGGCGGAAACCGGGGCTGTTTCATGGAATTTCGATCAGAAGGGGCTTATTCTGATTCCGGTTGCCGAATTGGATGAAGACGAAGTAATGATGGTTGCTTTAGAAGCCGGAGCTGAAGACGTAGCTCTCGAACATGATTTCTTTGAAATAATTACAGGCTCAGGTGAGTTACATAATGTGTCAACCAGGTTGGAGAAAAACGGTTACACCATAGAAAAGGCGGAATTAACCCGCATACCCAAGAACTCCGTTAAAGCGGACGAAGTAGCTGAAAAACTACTGAAACTTATTGAGATGATGGAAGACCTTGATGATGTTCAGACTGTTTTCGCTAACTTCGAGATTTCCGATGAAGTGATGGACAGGATACTTGATAATTCTCGGAGTTGATCCTGGTAGCAGATTCTGTGGATATGGGCTTCTGGAAATAGAATCGGGGAAGATTATCGGAGCTGGTTGTGATGTGCTCAAAATAAATCAGAAGCACGGTTTTTCGGGTCGATTGGTAGATGTACACCAGCAACTCAAAGGAGTTATTGATGAGTACAAGCCGGAGTTGGCGGTAGTTGAAAGCATTTTTTATGGAAAAAATATCAAGAGCGCGTTTACGTTAGGGCATATCAGAGGTGTTATCCTGCTTGTTCTTGCTCAATCTGCTATTCCAACTTACGAATACTCTCCCCGTGAAGTTAAAAAAGCTGTCACCGGAAACGGTAACGCGACTAAAAATCAGGTTCGTTATATGATGCAACAGATTCTCAAATTGAAATCTTTACCATCTTCCGAAGACGCGTCAGATGCTTTAGCTGTCGCGTTTTGCCATTACAATAAAACAAGGTTTGCTAAAAATTTATGTTCGCCTATCTGAAAGGTCTTATTGCCGGGAAGAGTCCGAATCGGGTTATTATTGATTGCTCCGGAGTCGGTTACGATGTAAGTATTCCGCTGAGTACTTACGAGAAATTGGGAAATATCGGTGATGCTGGTATGCTCCATATTCATTCTTCCTGGAGCGATGCCGGTATGTTTCTTTATGGTTTTTACTCCGCCGAAGAATTGCAGTTGTTTCGCTTGCTTATCAGCATATCTGGAATTGGTCCAAAGTCAGCCCTTTGTGTACTATCAGGGATGTCGGTTTCAAGGTTTGTCGAAGCTGTTCGTGACGGCAATTCCACCCTCATTTCACAAGTACCCGGATTGGGTCCTAAAACTTCCCAGCGAATAATAGTTGAGCTTAAAGACAGGGTTGATGCCTTCGGTTATGGTGTTTCGCGAACGGCAGATGGAGGGTCCAGCGGAACCAACAGGGAAGCTGAAGAAGCCCTTGTATCTCTCGGATTCAAAATCGGAGCAGTCCGCAAAGCACTCAACAAAGTATCTGAAGAAACGACTGATTTGAAAATAATTATCAAAGAAGCGATAAAATTCCTTTACAAATCCAGGTAGAGATGTATAAATCTTTTAGAGAAATATATGATTGATATTCGAGAAGAAGCTTATAAAGTAATTCTGAAAGTTCTGAAAAAGTTCCACTTTTCGGATAACCTCCTTGCCAATTCCGGTAAGAAAATCCGTAAACAGAACGGAGACCACAACCTGTTTTACACACTTGTAAAAGGTGTGATTAAAATGTACGCCCATCTGGACTACATTGCCGGATTGCATGGGGATAAGGAAAAGTTAGACAAAACAGACTTGAAATATAAGGTTATACTCTACATTGGGTTATATCAAATCAAATACCTTGAAAGCATTCCTGACCACGCTGCCGTGCACGAAACTGTGGCCCTTGCCAAAAAGAAATTCGGCGAAGGAATCTCTGGTTGGGTAAATGCTGTGCTACGTTCTTACCTGCGAAACCCGAAGATAACATATCCCGAAGACCCGGTACGAAGAATGGCTTTAGAGTATTCGTTTCCCGAAGAACTCATTACTGTTTTTATCGACTATTGGGGAGAAGAGGAAGCTGAGATGCTGTGCATGTATTTCAACGATGTTCCCCGACTCAATATCAGGATAAACCAACTCGCTACTACAACAGATAAATGCCGGAACTACTTTGCTAACAAGAACATTATTCTCGAAGCCAGCGAAGCATCTAAGCAGATGTTGACGACTAATCGTTTTGCCCAGCAGGTGATAC
>JAIOTM010000398.1 GCA_021106755.1 Candidatus Cloacimonadota bacterium
TAGAACTTCGCTCAGCTTTACTTCTCTCCAACCCTCCGGCAACTCTCCAGTTAAAGTCGGTTTTCCAAACTCCGGGAACCTCTTCCGTCCGGTAAGTAGCTGCTGCATTAGCCCTTTTTTTAGCTGTAACTTGGCGTTAATGAGGGTGCTTGTCTGCTCTATTGCTTTGTCCCAGGTAGAGAGGATTGCGGCTATCTTCTTTTGCTCGGGGAGGGGAGGGAGTGGGACATAAAAATGTCTTTTCAAAGTTGTTGGATTAATATTGAATTGACTAACTCCTGGAGTTGCCAATGCTCTTAATCGTTGAATGGCACTATTCATATTGTAGTATTGAGTAATGAAAAGAGGAAAAGATTTTGCTTTTATCAAATTAAATCGAACTAGATATGAAGCAAAGACATATTCTGAGTCAACTTCAACTAAAGCTGTTTTTCCAACCAAAGCTTCGCTGTTAGTTCTATTAAAAATTATATCATCTTGTTTAAGGCAATAATCTTCTTTTTCCTTATTTGTTAGATATACTTTTGACGTTTTTGTAAATGTAATCCTTCCATTTTGTAAATTTGCCATCCCAACAATTTGTGAATTGCCATTCACTGAAATTGATTTAGAAAGGCCATATTGAGAGATCTTGACAATACTCTTAAAGGCATTACACTCCCACTCATCCGGAATCCACCCAATCTTAGTTTGTTTGTAGCCTGGTCTGTTTTTGTTACGCAGGTTCATTTAGTCCTCAGTATTCGCGAATTTCTGTCAGCATCACCATTTTCCCCATGTGGGAAAATGGGTGCTTGGCAATTTCTACAGCTTCTATAATTAGATATAATACATATCATTTTCGTGATGTCACGAAAATGGCTTATTATATTGCTACAACGCATTTTAATGCCATTCATCCTTATCTCCGATTAAAGATTTTGAACTGTAAAGAAATTCTTTACAGTTGCCTTGCAATGTTGTTTATCATTCTGTGTTCTCTTGTGTGTTTTTCAGTTCTTTTGCTTTTTCGGTCAATTGTTTAACATAATCTTTTGCTCCTCGAAGTTCTTTCTGCTCACATCTTCTCTCAGCAAAAATATCATATTGAGTCTTGGCTTGTTCTCTTGCTTGCTTGCTGCGGATAGAGCCTCCACCAGACAAAACTTCACGCTCGTTAAACTCTAAAAACGCATTCAATTTTTGCTGCCAGTCCTGCATATAAACCTGTTTGCGTCTTTTGGCTTGGTCTTCTGCGTAATCCAGCCACATAACAACAATGCGGTTAAGTTCTTTAATTTCCTCTTCAACAAGATAATTTTTTGCAACGGTTACATCAGTTTTCCGAATTTCATCTTTTTGCCATGAGGTTAATCCCATGTTTTCCAGAGTTGCGTCTGCACGAGTTGAAATAATCTCTGCGGCAGTTTTGCCTGTAGCGGCAAAATGGAGTTTATTTTGAATATGCATAAAAAAGGTTCTTGTTTCTTGTGCAGCTGCATCATAATCGGTTGCCATTGCAAATATGTCTGTAATTCGTAAGTACATTCTTCTTTCACTAGCCCTTATATCCCTTATCCGTTCCAGCATTTCTTCAAAATAATCGGGGACACAAACTCCATTAACAGATGGATTTTTTAGGCGTTCATCATCCATGACAAAACCCTTTACAATGTACTCTTTCAGTTGTTGGGTTGCCCAAATACGAAAACGGGTTGCAATCAAGCTTTTAACTCGGTATCCCACGGAGAGTATCATATCCAGATTGTAGAAATCAATTTGCCTATTTATCTGCCTACTACCTTCAATTTGAACAGTCAAGAATTTCTTTACAGTTGCTTCTTGGAGCAATTCTTCTTCATCATAAATATTTCTTATATGCTGCCCAATATTCTGTTTGCTGGTATTAAACAACTCAGCCATCATTTGTTGAGAGAGCCAAACAGTTTCATCTTCCAGCCGTAAATTGAGTTTTACTTGTCCATCCTCTGTCTGGTAGATAAGGAATTCTCCCTGTGGTACAATTTCCTTATTCATTTTCCATTCCTTTGTAATTTGTTTATGCTCATAGTCCCAACTCCTCTAAATACTTGTTCAACTCTTTCTGAGTCTCGGCTAACGCAATTTCAGTTTGTTCAATTTCTTTTTGTATAGCCGGAATATCGACATCTGGTTCCTCTATATAAGTATCTACGTAACGGGGAATATTCAAATTAAATTCTGCTTCTTCAACTTCTTTAAAAGTCGCAAGATGCGAGTATCTATCAATTTTAGCGTACTTTTGGAATATCTCAGTAATTTTGGTCATATCCTGCTCACGTAGATGGTTCTGTTTTTTACCGTCTTCAAACTCACGGCTTGCATCGATAAACAGAATATGTTTGTCTCGCTTCGAAGATGCTTTTTTCCATGCTTTTCTACCTTTATTGAAAATTAGGATTGCTGCTGGAATGCCAGTACCATAGAAAAGTTGAGCTGGTAATCCAATCACAGCTTCCAGTATATTTTCTTCAATAAATTTCTTGCGGATTACGCCTTCAGCACCACCCCGAAAAAGCACACCATGTGGAACAATCACACCTATTTTGCCTTCATCTTTCAGGGCAAGTTCAACCATGTGGCTGATGAAAGCGTAATCTCCACGACTCTTCGGTGGTACTCCTCGCCAAAAACGATTGAAGCGATCACTACTGGCATTCTCGTGTCCCCATTTGTCTAAAGAGAATGGAGGATAGGCAACAACTATGTTGAAACGCATCAATTCATCATCTTCAATTAATTTTGGATTGTTAAGTGTGTCGCACCATTCAATTCTTGCCGAATCTTTGCTATGCAGAAACATGTTCATTCTGCACAAACTCCAGGTAGAGCCGTTTGATTCCTGTCCAAACAAAGCGTAGTTTTTAGAACCAACTTCATTCGCAACCTTGATCAATAGAGAACCGGAGCCACAGGCAGGATCGCAAATTCGATCACCTTCTTTTGGTGAGAGTAGTCTTGCGAGTAAGGTTGAGACTTCTGGTGGCGTATAAAACTCACCCGCTTTTTTGCCGGCACCGGCCGCAAAACGACCAATCAGGTACTCATAAACATCACCAATTACATCCCTGTTGCCAATACGCGAAGGACGTAGATCAAGTCTTTTATCAGCAAAATCTTTTAAAAGATTTTTTAGTCTGCGATTACGCTCCGTAGTTTGTCCTAATGCTGGCTCGCTGTTGAAATCTATATTACGAAATACATTCTCAAGTTTTTCTTTGTTGGCGTCTTCAATTTTTTCCAGAGCATTATTGATTATTGCTCCAATGTTTGTTTTGTCGCGCTTGGAGTAAAGAGTATCAAAATCTGATCCAATCGGAACTTGAAAGCGTTCTCTGCTCAAAGCTCTTTCAACTCTACTGGAATCACCTTTGTATTTTTTCTCAAAATCAGCTTTCTTTTCTTTCCAGAGATCGCTGGTATATTTGATAAAAAGCATAGTAAGGATGTAGTTTTTGTACTCTGAAGGATCAACAGCACCTCGAAAAGTATCACAGGCGCGCCATACAACTTCGTTGATTTCATTATTTGATATATGTGAGCTCATTTTATCTCCTTGCTTGGATTTATCTGTTTATTTAGCAAAGCTGAAACTAGTTTTGCTCGTTTAATTGTAAGCGATTTCAAAAGTTCCTGCTCTTTCCTTGAAAGATTAACGATATTTACAATCTTTTTCTGGACAGACATTTCTGGAATTTGTATCTGTAAATTTGATAGAGTGGTTTTCGATATAAAAGAGATGCTCGTTCCACATGACATTGTTTGAATTTTTGCCTGCACTTTGGGCTGATTAAACCACCAGGCTATGTATTCTGGGAGAACATCAGCCTGCTTAATGCTAAGTATGAAAAACGATGCTGAAGGTATGGCATTGCTCATATTTTCTTTTGTGTTATACGCTTTATGAGAAGATCCTCGTGATTGAAAAAGTACATCACCAGTTTTAATTGCGTATTTCTTGGCACCACTTTCAGGAGTGAAGGATGACAACTCGCTATAAGTAAAACCATGGTTAATGTCCTTACTCTGAACAAGCTTATGCGATCCAACTTTATCCATTTTTACACCCTTTCTAGCTTGAAATCCGGCTTGGATGTTTGCTATAGTCCCGATATTTACTGATTTCACTTAACCTCCTCCTCCAACTCAGTAGCATACCTACAACAAAATATACTGGATTCAAGCTGTCAAGCTATTTATTTTTACAGTTTGGAGTGTACTGAGTTTATACTTTGTGCTCCAATCATATTGTAAGTTCCGATTTATCAGAGACTGTTCACTCTAACTCCTTTTCTTTCCGTATAGACATTTAGAAGTTGATAGACCAAGTGCACATCAAGTTCAAAAAATCATTAAACCCTCAGCTTGACATTTTTTCACCACATACTTAACCAA
>JAIOTM010000178.1 GCA_021106755.1 Candidatus Cloacimonadota bacterium
GGCATGAGAAGCCAGATTGCCACGTTGAATCAAGGCGTTCGCAATGCACACGATGCTATCTCAATGATTCAGACCGCCGAAGGCGCGATGGCTGTAATTGATGAGAAGCTGATAAGGATGAAAGAGCTTGCCGAACAGGCAGCAACCGGTACCTATACAAACGCGCAAAGGCTAATTATCCATTCCGAGTTTGCTTCAATGGCTGCGGAAATCGACAGAATCGCTACGGCGACCGATTTCAACGGCGTAAAGCTACTCGATGGAAATGTCTCCATTGCGGGTAATAGCGGGTCCTGGAGTGCAAACAATACCTGGACGGCAACAGAAGGTCTCTGGACAAACTCCAGTGGCTGGCAGGAAATTAATGGTTCTGCCGGAACTAGTGGAGATATAATTGGTGGTATAAAAATTCACTTCGGTGAAGGCAACCAACGTTCCGAAGACTACTACTTCCTTCGCGTGGGAGACATGCGGACAAGTGCCCTCGGTGTAGGTGCTGCTGATGTTGCTGTAAGCACTCAGCATGCCGCGCAGTTGGCACTGGAAAATATCAGCACGGCAATGTTACGTAAAGAAAATGCTCGGGCAGCACTCGGTACGATACAGAATCGTCTGGAAAACACCATCACGAATCTGGCCATACAAGCCGAAAACATTCAGGCAGCAGAATCGCGCATATCGGATATCGATGTCGCGTCAGAAATGACCGAGTTTACTCGGAACCAAATTCTGACTCAAGCTGCAATAGGAATGTTAGCTCAAGCTAACTCGTTACCGCAGTTGGCTCTTAGACTTATTGGTTAAAGCGGGGACTGACTTCCGCTATTGATTGGTTTGGTTAACCTCGGCCTCCAAAAAGGAGCAGATTTGCCACTTCTCAGGCTGTATAAGACAAGTGTCTTATATTAGCAAGGAAGCCATAAACCCAATCATGGAGGAGGAATCAACATGTCACTCGTAATCAACCATAATATGATGGCGATGAATACAGCAAGGAACCTAAGCATAAGTTATGCTCGATTAGGTCAATCTGTAATGCGCCTGTCAACTGGTCTGAGAATCAACTCCGCGGCGGACGATGCAGCGGGTTTGGCGATTCGTGAAGAAATGAGAGCAGATGTAGCTACTCTCAACCAGGGAATTCGTAACGCACATGACGCAATCTCATTAATTCAGACGGCAGAAGGAGCGATGGCCGTTATCGATGAAAAACTCATTCGTATGAAAGAGTTAGCCGAACAGGCAGCAACCGGTACATATACTAATGCGCAACGCCTTATTATACACTCCGAGTTTTCAGCCATGGCTGCAGAAATCGATCGTATCGCAACCGCTACCGACTTCAATGGAGTAAAACTTCTCGATGGCAATGTTTCCATTGCCGGACAAAGTGGTGCATGGAATTCAAGCAATACATGGACCGCAAGTCAGGGTCTCTGGACAAACTCCAGTGGCTGGCAGGAAACTGACGGAGCCGCAGCAACAAACGGAGATATCCTTGGTGGTATCAAAGTTCACTTCGGTTCTGGAAACGCCCGCGCAGAAGACTACTACTTCATTCGGACTGGAGACATGAGAACCAGCGCCCTCGGCGTTGGTGCGTCTGATGTCGCTGTAAGTACTCAGCATGCTGCTCAGGTAGCATTAGAGAGTATCACCACGGCAATGCTCCGTAAGGAAAATGCCCGTGCCGCTCTCGGTGCAATGCAGAATCGTCTTGAAAACACGATTACCAACCTGGCAATTCAAGCTGAGAACATACAGGCAGCCGAATCACGTATTTCTGATATCGATGTAGCTCTCGAAATGACAGAGTTTACCCGTAATCAGATACTGACTCAAGCTGCTGTTGGAATGCTGGCTCAAGCGAACTCGCTACCGCAGTTGGCTCTCCGTTTAATCGGTTAATTCGGTTAACGGAAAAGGCTGTTTCTACTTCTTAATGGAGTAGTTATAGCAGCTATGTTCATCGTCGGATTATTAATGTCACAAATAAACCCGGTTGTAGCTCACCAGATACAGCCACAAACAAAAACTAAACTTCTCAGGTAAAACCGTAAGAATCAACAGAAGGCACTCGCACAGCAAACGACTCTGGAAAGCTTGCACACCACAGTTCAAGTTTATCCTGTAAAATGGATTATCTGGATCGTTGCGGGAATACCTCGTAATCAGCAAAACCACACAAGTACAGCCCGGATTCGTCCGGCTGTATTCTACGAGTTGACTCTGACCGGTCTCTACCGGGAAAATGTACATTGGCAAAATCTGCTGTGGCAATGTCTCCGAGAAATCGGATGGCATTGGGAGTGCTAGGCTAACCGAACCAGACGGGCGTGGGACGCTACGTCCGTCGATTTTATACATCACATTGCGAAACGTAAATTCATAGCTACAGGATTGTATTATTCAGTCCTGTAGCTTTTTTACAAATGTCAAACCGCTATCATAAAAAATCTATTACCTCCTCTGAAATGTTTCGACTCGAAAGGAACATCGAGTCGAAAACAGCCATAATTGCTGTAGGTTAGCATTGGTTCGAGTCGTAAGGACGAAGGACGACAACTCGAATAATCCATCATCTTTTTTCTTGCTTTAAATTCAGCTTCCAATTATAAAAGCATTATGAATATTTGTGCCGAATGCCATAAAAAAAATCGGGGCTGTTGCCAGCTTATTGCTGGAAATACAGATAGTATGCACGGTCTGTCTCAGTATGAGATTGACCGTATAAGCAGCACTATGAAGCTGAATGAATCTGACTTCATCTGCCACGATACAGTTAAACCGGAAGTGATGAATGGCTTTCGGAAGCTTGATTCTCTCTTCGATAAGCTTATTCCGCAACGAGAACGTGCCAGACTCAAAATAATTGATAATGCCTGTGTCTTTCTCAAGCCAGATGGATGTAGTTTGCCGATGGAAGCACGACCTTATTACTGCCGATTATATCCATTCTGGTTTAATCGGGATAGTCACCTGATTGTTATCCGCTCAAGGTTCTGTCTTGCTCAGGAGCAATCACTATCGGTTGTCAGCCTGTTAGAAGCAATCGGAACAACTGAAGCGGAGCTATTGACACTTTATAGAGAGCTACAGCACGCCGCCGGGAACCCGAAGGAAAGTTGATGCGACCTGAAATCAGCGTTATTATGGCAGTTTATAATCGGGAGAAGTATCTGCGTCAGGCGATAGCTTCCGTTCTCGCCCAGAGTTACGATAACTGGGAATTAATCATTATAGATGATGGCTCTACCGATAAATCTATGGAAATTGCCAGTTCATTCGCGGACTCAAGGATTAGAATATACAACAGACCACATAAAGGTTGCTGGCACACAAAGAATTATGGAATTTCGATATCTCGGGGTAAATGGATATTGTTTCTTGATTCGGATGATTTTCTAAGCAAAGACTATATCAAGTTGGGAATGGAAGCGATTACAACATTTCTGGGACATGAATACTATTATCCGGGAAAATTCAAGATTGTTCAGGAAGACGGTAGCCTTACAGACCGTATCTGGCGTTACAGGGAAATACCGTTTGAGAAAAGAGAGCTTCTGATTCACTATTTCATGAACGAAATGGTGAACGCTATCCCGCATCCCGGCTCTTTTATCAAGCGCGAGGTTTTCTTTGATTATGGAGCTTTCGATGGTTCGTTATTCAATTTCGGAGATATGGCATATACTGTCCAGAATGGCATGATGATTGACTATAAATATCTACAACGCTTAGAAGGTTATTACAATCGCCAGCATTCTTCCCAGACAAATAAAAATTTTGGTGAAAAAGCAAAAGTTATTGCCCGGCTAATGCAATGGGTAGTGGAGAATTACCCTCCAAAGTTATATATCAGAGGTTTCACTGCAATTTCTAACAAGAAAGAAAAAAATATTGAATTACACAGATTTCTGATTCGCAGGTTTACTCAATTGGCAGAAAACGCGGGAGAACATGGAAAACCTTTCGTTGATTCAGCAAGAATACATTACAACTTACTAAAAAATATCAGAGGGGTTTAGCAACGAACACCTTTTTTCCGAATAGTTGTCCAACATCCTTACGATTCGAAGATTCTTATTCCAGCAAACCAGCTGATTCCATGTATTCCGCCAGCGAGTGTTGCCATGGTTGTATCTCTGCCTTTGTAAAATTCTTATATTTTGCGGTATTCATAGAGCTGTTTGTAGGTCTGGGAGTAGAATCATCGTAAGCTGCTACGGAGATTGGTCTAACTACCGCAACCTTCTTACCGGATTGTTGTAAAAGTCTGGCAATTTCTTTCGTAAATTCAAACCGCGAACAAACTCCGTCATTAGCAAAATGGAAAATCCCGCTTGCTTCCCGCTGGATAAGATTATGTGTGGCAAGTGCCGCGTCCATGGTCCATGTAGTTTTACTGAACTGGTCGGCAACTACATTCACCTCTTCCCGCTTTAAAAGGTACCTGCTTATGGTGGAGACAAAATTATGTCCGTTTTCCCCATACATCAAGGAAACGCGAATAATCAGGGCGTCCTCGCTTTCCTGCTTCACTAACTTCTCACCCTCTAATTTCGAGGAACCGTATCGGTTTACCGGAAGAGTCTCATCATACTCTGTGTAATTGCCGGATTTCCGTCCCGGAAAGACATAATCGGTGGAAAAATGCACTAGCTTTATCCCCAGCTTTTTACAAATATCTGCCAGATTACGGGGTCCTTCCGCGTTAGTAAGAAACGCGGTTTCTGAATCGAATTCCGCATTTGCAACATCTGTAAAAGCGGCGGAATTAATAACAATTTCCGGTCTCACTTTCGCGATTCGCTCATAGCATTCCAGATAATTGCCAATCTCCATTTCATTATGAGAAAAGGCAACATGGTCTTCGAACCTGGGATGTATTCTCAGGGCATACGCAAGCATTCCGTTTTTACCTGTTATTAAATATTTGGGCATATTCCTCCAAACAATCCCGTACAAGAGGTGGAAGCCAGTTTATGACTGGCAGTGGATTACTCTTTTTATTTTTCCAGTTTATGTTTCAGCTCCTGAAGTATTTGAAGTGCTTCGAGAGGAGTCATATTTTCAATTTCAATTCCACGCAATTCTTCAAGAATATCCTCTCTCGCTTCCGCTTTTTCACAGATAATCTCCATAAAATCACGTTGAACGCTTTTTTTTACAAGTTGCCTGCGTAGCTGGGCAGTCAGCCCTTGCGGACTGAGTTCGTGCTCTTCCAGGTTGTGCAGGATTTGTTTTGCCCGACCGATAACTTTCTGAGGAACACCGGCGAGCTTTGCCACCTGGATTCCGTAGCTCTGGTCAGAGCCACCGCGCTTTATCTTGCGTAGAAATATCATTTTGTCTTTATACTCTTTCACAGCCACGTTGTAGTTTTTTACAGAATCCAGAACATTTTCTAATTCTGTAAGTTCATGATAATGGGTCGCGAACAGGGTTATCGCTTTTATCCGGGAATCAATAAACTCAACTATCGACCAGGCAAGACTCAAGCCATCAAAAGTACTGGTTCCACGTCCAATTTCATCTAACAGGATAAGTGATTGAGAAGTCGCCGAGTTCAGGATATTGGCAGTTTCGAGCATTTCAACCAGAAACGTACTTTGTCCTCTCGCGAGGTTATCTGAAGCTCCCACGCGGGTAAAAACTTTATCGAAAACGGGCATATCAGCTTTTTTTGCAGGGATAAAACTACCTATCTGAGCCATTATTGCCAATAGCCCAATCTGCCGTAAATAGGTGGACTTACCTGCCATATTCGGGCCTGTTACTAACGCTATCTCGCTATCAAGGTGGTTCATCTCAATATCGTTGGGGATAAATTCCTCTTCTTTTAAGAGAATCTCAATAACCGGATGTCTGCTGTCGCGTATATCTAAAATTCCTTCTCTGTTAAAACACGGACGGCAATAACTATGGTGATAGGCAATCCAAGCAAGGTTGCATAAGAAATCCAGTTCCGCGATAATCAGCACATATTGTTGCATCCACTCCACTTTTTGGAACAGCTTCTCCCGAATATCGACAAAAAGTTCATACTCAAGATTTTTTATACGCTCTTCGGCTCCGAGCACTTTGGCTTCATACTCTTTGAGTTCCGGTGAGATGTAGCGTTCGCTGTTAACTAATGTCTGCTTGCGTATGTAGTATTCCGGTACTTTATCTTTATGGGTTTTGGTAATCTCAATGTAATAACCAAAAATTTTGTTGTAGCCCACTTTAAGAGACGGTATCCCTGTTTTTTCCTTCTCCTGCGTTTCTAATCTGGCAATCCAGCTTTTACCATCGCGGCTGATGGATCGAAGTTCATCTAATTCATCATGATACCCGTCACGGATGATGTAACCCTCAGTAATCTGAATTGGTGGGGAATCTGTAATTGCGTTGTGAATCAGCGAAACTAATTCGTTGTAGTTTTCGGTTTGAGAGTTCAGATTTCGTATTGTCTCGTTGCCAAACTCAGAAAGCAAGTCCGAAATAGCCGGAGAAGTACCTAAGTAGTCGGCAAGAGCAAGCAACTCTCTCGGATTAACCCGCATTGTGCCGATTTTACTGATAATCCGGCTTAAATCTCCAATTCCTGAAAGGATAGTACGAATGTCCCCGGTGAGATGAAAATGATTCTTCAACTCCTCTACCGCGTCTAATCGCTTGTTGATTTTATCCTCGTTCATCAGGGGATGAACTAATCTATGAGAAAGCAACCGTGCCCCCATTGGAGTACAGGTATTATCCATCACGGCGATAAGCGTTCCTTCCCGCGTGTTAAAGCGAATAGAGCGAACAAGCTCCAGATTTCGGGCAGAAACCTCATCCACAGTCATGAAATCTTCCAGATCGTAATACTGAATTTTGGTAATATGTTTCAGCTCTGTCTTTTTCAACGATTGCAAATAAATTATTATCAAAGCTCCCGCCAGAATTGCCTGTTTCTTAGTCGCAATGCCGAAACCTTCTAAGGAGTGTGCTCCAAGAAATCTCTTCAGTATTTCAGGTGCTTCTGTTTTATCGAAGAAAACATCTTCGAAAATGGTCATAGTTGGTTCAAAGTCCAACTCTAACGAGCGCAACCGATACTCCAGTTCGCAGTTCATCACCAGAATTTCCGCCGGATGGTGGGCGGTTAACTCGCTTCGAATCTGCTCAGAAGCAATTTCAGTGACAAAGAAGTCTCCTGTAGATACGTCAATATGAGCAAGCCCGAATTTCTTATTATCTTTTGAGGAAACTAAAGCACTGAGAAAATTATTCTCGCTACTGTCTATCAACTGCTCATCCAGTATTGCTCCTGGTGTGATGATTTCTACAATATCACGCTTGACTATTCCTTTAGCCAGTTTAGGGTCTTCCATCTGCTCGCAGATAACTACCTTGATACCAGCTTTCACTAACTTTTCTAAATAGTTTTGAAGAGAGTGGTGCGGAAAACCGGCAAGGGGAATGGGATTGTCGTTTCGCTTGTCTCTTGCTGTGAGAGTAATGCCGAGAATCCGCGATGCTTCTTTCGCGTCGTCAAAGAAGGTTTCGAAGAAGTCTCCCATCCTGAAAAGCAGTAGTTTATCGGGATGTTGCTCTTTAATATCAGTCCACTGCCTGAGCATTGGAGTTAGTTTTTGTTGTTCTTTATTTTCTGCCATATTACCGTATTATAATAATATATTTGATTCCAGCCACATCAAGTTCTCTGCCTGTAATTCTGGCTTTATCGGAATCGGTGAAAGGACCAATAGCAACTTTGTGAATTGCCTTTCCACTTGAATTGATAGTGAAGATGACGCATGGGTAGTTCATGCTCTTCATGCGTGCTTGCGTCTTGTTGGCATTTGATTCAGAGCCAAAGGCTCCAACCTGTAAATAGAGTCCTGCTTCACCCGCTGATTGAACAGGTTCAGATGGTGTCAGCATAGGATTTGACTGTGTTTGAGCAGGTGCAGGTCTGGTTGGTGGGTCTTTACTACCTGTCCCATTAGTATAAGTGGAAAGTTCTGTAACATTAACAGTGCCTTTCTGCTCCAATCCGTAAAGGCGGTCTTCAGCCTGAAAACTGTACATACTGACAGGGAAATCCACCAATACCTTTTTATATGCTGCTACCGCTTCCGGGAATTGCTCTTTTTTCTCGTAGCAATACCCAATTTTGTAGAAAAGGAGTGCGGCGTTTTCGAGATAATCCGAATCCCGCAATTTTAAGAGGATAGCCAAAGCCTGATCGTATTGCGTCAACGTAAGGTGTGTCTCTGCCAACGTGAAGTAAGTATATTCGATTCTGCGGAAATCTTTACCGACAGCAAGAAAGGCATTCGCGGTGGTAATTGCTTTAGTAAACCTGCCACTTTTGAAATAAGTTTTTGTCAGATAGTAGTTGCGTTCAGGCAGTCTGGCATCTATTTTCTCGAAGTTCATTGCCGCGGCGACATACTCTCTTTTCAAGATGTGCATCTGTCCTTTTTCTAAGTAGGCTTTTTGAGCGTACAATGTACCGGGATGCCTGGTAATAAGAGAGGAGTACATATCGAAAGCCGCTTTTTGAGAAATCTGCATTCTGGCTCGAAAAAATTTCACGGCGGCTATTTCTTCGCTTGTCGTGCCTACACTTGTATCTAATAATCGGGCAAGACTGCTCAGATTACCGCTGGAATAAGTCTTCTCTAATTTGCCTATAAGGTTTTGGGCGGAAAGCGTTGTCGAAAAAACAAGCAGTAACAAAACAGATACTGTTTTTGCCACCATTTTGTAATATTGTATCATCCCGCTACCCCGTTAATCAGGCAGGTTGTCGGCTCTGCGCAGAAGCCCATGTGCTGAAATCCCGGCTTCCAATGGCAACAAAACAGTCATGTTGGGTTGAGCGGCAACAATTTTTTCCCGCTCAAGGTTGAGGATGTCGGTAACAGTGAAGGTTTGATCTTCTTTCGGGTTGGGGAAGATTATTTCAAGCTTGTCTCCCGAAACAAATTTATTTCGAACTTCTATCTGAGCAAAATTCTCATTTGCCTGTAATACAGCCCCAATATATGTATGGGTTCTGATATACTGTGCTTTCTCGAAATCCTGCATCTCAGCGGCATCGAAGCCGTTATAGAAACCCTCGGAATATACCCGGTGAGTAACCGAATCCAGTTCCGCCACCAATTTCTGAGGTAAAGGAGTTCCTGCTTTGGCGTGGTGAATTGCCGCCTTATAGATACGGGCAGTATTGGCGGCGTAGTAAAGGCTTTTCATCCGTCCTTCTATCTTGGCAGAGGTAATTCCGGCAGCTACAAGTTCGGGAATACGACAGATAAGATTCAGGTCTCTGGAGTTGAGGATGTAAGAACCGCGCTCATCTTCTTCAATCTGAAACTGTTGATTCGGACGCGATTTTTCTACAAGCTGCATTTCCCAGCGGCACACCTGGGTACAAAGACCAGAATTAGCACTAC
>JAIOTM010000199.1 GCA_021106755.1 Candidatus Cloacimonadota bacterium
AAAAACCCGAATGGCTATCAGAAGAATTCAATCATCTGCACAATCTCAAGGATATTGTCGTGCGCGTATCCCATCGGACAGGTGTAACGCTGAGAAATCTTAAAGAGTTGCAATACCGCACATTAAGTGATTTCTTTGCATGAGCTATTCCGAGATTTTTCAGCGAACAGAACTTATGTATGGCAGTTCAGCTATGCGTGCCCTTCAGAAACTACGGGTCGGAATATTCGGATTAGGCGGAGTTGGTAGCTATGCAACTGAAACGCTTGCCAGGTGCGGAGTAGGCAATTTCCTGCTTGTTGATTTCGACGTAATTAAGAAGAGCAACATCAACCGACAAATCATTGCTTTACACAGCACGTTAGGAAAACTCAAAACCGAAGTAACTCGTAGCCGGATTCTTGATATTAACCCTGAAGCTGGTGTTGAAATATTCAATGGTTTCTGTGCTGATGAAACCAGAGACGATTTGCTGAAAAATATTGATATTGTTGTAGATTGTATCGACAGCCTGAACCCAAAAGTCAACCTGCTTCAACACGCGTTCGAGCTTTCAAAACCAATAATCTCTGTAATGGGGGCTGCCGGGCGGAGTAAGCCGGAGTACATTCGGACAGACGACTTAGCAAAAACAAACGCCTGTCCCTTAGCAAGGCGGGTACGACGTTATTTATCCAGACGAGGAATTTCCAAAGGAATCCCGATAGTCTTTTCTACCGAACCACCTCTCCCCTCTATCCCACCTTCCGAAAGTTCCGAAGAAGAGCAAGTCTCCACGCGGGGAAGAATCCGCAACACGCAGGCATCAAATGCTATTATCCCCGCAATTATGGGAATAACTGCTGCCGCCTGGGTCGTTAACACAATTACGCGGCAATACGAGTAAGATGGAACCACTATATTCCCGAATGCAGATTCTCACGCTGGGATTGATAATCACCGTAGCATTCGTGGGCGGCAGAATCACCAGACGGTTGAAACTGGGAGAGACTACAGGACAGATTATCGGGGGAGTTCTGATAGGACCGCATATTGCCAGCATTATTGGTTTATTTTTCAGTTCACACCCCGGCTTACGGCAATACGGCGCGTTAACTCCCATATATTTCACTCTGGATAATCGGATAGACCTCTACAGCCTCATTGTTAACAGGTTTCATTTTATTGTTTATCTGTACGCGATTGTGCTTGTTTTCTCACTCAGTTTCGCCCTCAAGCAAATCGATTTACTGAAAACAGACAAACGTCTGGTAATGATTACTCTGTCGCAAAACATTGCCACGTTTCTTATTGTGTTTATCGGGATTAAGTTCACCGGGCTATCATCACTTACAGCGTTGGTAATTGCGGCAATTGCTACAGCTACTGCTCAGGGAACAACCCTCCTGCTCATAGATAAGGCACAGATGGAAAATAGTTACAGGCTTATCGCTTCCAGAATGCTAATTATTAACTCATTGTTCAACATTATCCTTTTTTCGCTTCTAATCAGCATTATTGTATTGGTAAAACAGGATAGTTCTATAGGTGAAACGCTGTTGCGGACAGGTTTAGATGCCGTGGTCGCTACTTTGTTAGGTGGATTGATTTACCTTACTTTTAAAGTTGTACTTCGCGGTAAGTTGCGAAGTAACGCCCAGGTCAATTCCTCTGCTACTGCCGGAACTACGCCGGAAATCATACTTTTCCTGTTTGGTCTCGCCGCCCTGATTATTGGAGTTGGACTTTATCGACAGATGCCATTTTTGTTTACAGCAGTAGTTTTTGCTTTGCTCGTTTCCAAAGATGAAAGCCTTAACTCCTTAGTTACTGTAAAATTATATAAAATACTGCATTTCCTCAATCCTCTGATATTCGGAATTATTGGGGCATCTCTGCCCTTAGCAGACTATTCGCTTTACCTGATACCTGTACTGTTGTTAGTTGCTGGTCTCCGGTTTGTCGGTAAATTCTTTGTTACGAGTGCAAGTATTCGATTGCTGATGCCGGAGCCAAAACTTGCCGCAACCCTGCCTCTTGTTATCCTGCCTATGTCCGGATTGGCAGCCGCCCAGGCAGTCATTGCCATGGAAGTAATTGGCGCGATTGAATCATCTGAAATTATGTTGATTGTCATTCCCCTTATTATGATATTCGATATGTTTGGCTCAAATTCAACCATCAAAGCCCTTGACCGATGGAAAAGCTGGACGGTAACCGATACACTGCCGTCTGCTGAAGCAACACTGTCTCTCAGTGATATGCTCAGAGTTCACAAACTAACAGCCCACAGCCGCGAAACAGCGATTTTTGAACTCGCGCAACTCTTTGTAAAAGATGAAGTGATACAACAGGCTATTGAAGTTTCAAAACCAGTTATGGAGAGAGAACAACTATCATCTACTGCTGTAGGCAACGGCTTTGCTCTCCCTCATTGTCGATTACCAGATATCAATCGTCCATTAATAGCTTTGGGATGGTCGGAAAAGCCGTTTCAATGGAACAACCCGGATGAGCAGATAGATGTCATCTTCTTACTTATCTCACCCACACAAGACGTGGAATTACATCTCTCGACTATGAAAATGCTTGGTAAATTTCTGTCTGGTGAGCAAGCTATGAATAATCTTCGCAACTCTCTCAACGAAGATACTATCGACCAATTTATTATAGAGATAGATAGCAAAATCAGACCTGATTAATCAAACTATGGAGACTGATAATGAGTAAGTTCAGTGAAGCCGTTATTGACATTGTTCGCAACATACCGCATGGGAGAGTAGCCACCTATGGACAAATCGCCGCACTGGCTGACAGCCCTCGTGCTTCCCGCCAGATATCCGGAGTGCTCCGAAGATACAGAGGAAACGATAATCTTCCCTGGTTTCGTGTCGTAAACAGTAAAGGGCAAATTTCGCTTCCGGCAAGCAATGGGTACGAAATTCAATTAGAGCATTTACTGAAAGAAGGGGTTGTTTTCTCAGAGGGTGGGACAATCAACCTCAGGCAGTTTCAATGGAATCCTGAATAAAGCAGAAAGCTCTGCGTAACGAACGACGACATAAATACCATCGTTAGAATCGACATGCTTTTACAGAATTAAATCCCGAAAGAAACTAATATTAATACTCACTTACCGACAGGATTGCAGTTGTAAATGTTATTCATAGATGTTCTTTCCGGTCAAGGCGTAATTAATGTTTACAAACATTGTAGTTGGGTTGTCAACAAAATTTGCAGTAAAAAAAATGATTGCCGGATTCCTCATCTGACACAATTTGTAAACTTATGAAGTATTTATTTCCTTTTCTGCTTATACTGGTTGTTATAGCTCCGCTAACAGCGTTTGAAACAGGGAAAAGTCCACTCAGGGCTTCGCTCTCATCCTTTGCTGTTTCCGGAGGAGGACAGGCTTACAATGGGAAATATATCAAAGCTGTGCTATTCTTTGGTAGCGAAGCCTATTTTATAGGGCAGGTAATTTACTCTCACAACAAGATGCAGGACTACTCCGACAAGGCATATAACAGCATCGCAAACTCCCCGGAGTTCCTTTACTACGAGTCGAAATACAACAGCTATTATAACGACCGACAAAATGCTTACTGGTGGTTAGGAACAACTATATTCGTTTCAGTAATTGACGCTTTTGTCGATGCACACCTATACAATTACGAAGAAAAAAAGAGACAATTGCACATGCAATTTATGGACAAGAAACTTAGTCTGGTCTGGAAATTCTGAAGCAACTGAATCAACTTCTTACCAGAATGTGATTTTATTCCAAGTTCGGAACATATCCTGCATAAATCATCAACAGAAAAAACTGAACTGAGGAGAAATTATGCGTTATATTGGATTATTATGTTTATTAATTGAAGTATTCAGCTTTCTTTCGGCTGATTATCTTGAAAACATATCGCAAACCGTTACTGATCCTGACGGCGCGGTTCACCACCTTTTAGCGAGTGGAGATGAATTCTTTAACCGTCTGCACGACAATGAAGGTTACTCGATTCTGAAGCACTCCATAAATGGCTACTACTATTACGCGATACGACAGGGAGAATTAATTGTTCCATCTGACTACCGCGTTGCCAATACAAATCCCTCGGCTACAAACTTAGAACCCGGCGTTGCGATTAGTCACGAAACTTATCAGGCAAGACGACAGGAGTTTGAAGCAATGTATCCTGAACCAAGCCGCTATCCTGCTGTCGGTTTTATGAATAATCTGGTAATTTTTATCCGTTTCTCCGATCAAACAGAATTTCCCCAACCCCGTACTCATTACGATACATCTTTTAATGACGATAGTGCAAATGCTAACTCGGTTTACTCCTATTATCGGGAAGTTTCCTATCAAACACTCAGCATCTGGAGCCATTATTATCCTGTAGCACCAATGACAACCAATCTATCTTATCAGGATTCTCATCCGCGTAGCTATTATATGCCGCAATCTGCTTCAAATCCCGACGGGTACATCGTATCTCAACAGGCAGCACGGGAACATCAATTATTGGTAAACGCTATCCAGTTTGTTGAAGACTCAATACCGGACACAATGAACCTCGACTTCAACAACGATTTCAAAGTCGATAACATAGCCTTTATTATAAGAGGAGGTGTGACAGCCTGGGCAACTTTGCTTTGGCCACATCGCTGGTCTTTGTTTTCTTATAATGAGTATATCAATGGTTTAGAAGTGGAGGATTACACTTTTCAATTAGAATCTCAGTCAGGTGCCGGAACGCTCATTCACGAAATGTATCATGTGATTGGCGCGCCAGACCTTTATCACTACTCGCAAGACGGTAGCCCAACGCCCGTTGGTCCCTGGGACATCATGGAATCCGGTAACGGGCACATGCTAACCTATATGAAATCGCTCCATGGGCAGTGGATTTCAAATATACCAACTATTACTCAAAGTGGAATTTACTGGTTGCAACCGATACTTAATCCTGTTAACAACGCTTACCGCATCGCCTCTCCCAACTCCAGCAACGAATATTTCGTGGTAGAGTACCGCAAACGGGTAGCGGGAACTTACGAGTGGAATCTACCTAACGAAGGTATGATAATTTACCGGATTAACAATAATTTTATCGGTCAGGGTAACGCGAGCGGACCTCCTGATGAAATTTATGTTTATCGTCAGGGCGGCTCACCTACCCAGACAGGAAATCTTAACAGAGCTAATTTCTCGGTAGAAGCAGGAAGAACTGAATTTGACGACACATCCGACCCATGGGATTACCTTACCTGGGGTGCACCTGGCGGTATTGATATTCATCAGATAGGCTCGGCAGGAGATTCGATCTCGTTTATCCTGTATCCACAACTCGGATTCATTTCTGGAGATATAACCAGCGATAATCCGGATATAGATTTTTCCGAAGCAACAGTAACTATTGGCACAATGAGTTTCTCACCTACTTCGGCAGGACATTTTGAAGTTGCCGCAGATGAAGGAACTTACCAGATGCAAGTTGAACTGGAAAGCCATATAACCGCTACTCAGGTGGTTACTATCCCACCCGAAGATTACACATACGAGACTATTAATCTTGTTTTTCTTGAACCACCAACAGACCTGATCTCTCAGTACAATGAATCAAGTGGAATCATTTCGCTGAGTTGGAACTATGAGGGTAGCAACAATGATTTTCAGACTTTTAACGTGTTCCGGGCTATCGATGGCAATCAGTTCTTTCAGGTTCAATCCACTACCGAACAGACTTATGAAACACCCACTATACCTTTGCATATTTATGAGTTCTATGTAATCGCGGATTATTCTGAAGGCGAAAGTATGGCAACTAACACAGTAACGATAAATCTTGTGGATAATGACGATACAACATCTCCAAATCGGGTAACAGCCCTTAAAGGAAACTATCCCAATCCATTCAATCCTGAAACAACCATTGATTATTACCTCGCGGAGCCTGCCGTAACAGAAATCACGATATTCAACATCAAGGGAAGAATCGTGTCGCATTTTCGTCAGCGAAATCTTGCGGGAAGACATCAGGTTGTATGGACAGGTAAAAATAAATCCGGCGACCCTGTATCGTCTGGAATCTATTACTACCAATTAAAAACAGATGGTAAAGTTGTTAGAACTAACAAGATGATTTTGTTGAAATAAATATGAAGCTTACTCTCCTCTAAAACCCCTCTCTTTGTGAAAGAGAGGGGTTTGGGTGAGGTGGTTGGTAAACCAACCATTGAGTCTTAAACAGAGTTTCTTAATCCAGAGGAAGCCTTCTTTTACCCACCTGATAAGGGGGGAGAGACGCGAAGCGTCAGGGGGGTTGTCCATCAACCAGACCAAGGAAGCCACAATGCGTACACTGACATTGCTTTTTTTTCTTATGCCGTTCTTCTCCCTCACAGCAATTACAATTACTGTGAGTCTCGACGGAACTGAAGACTACACCTCAATCCAGACTGCAATAGACAACTCAAATGATAGTGACTCAATTCTTGTGCATCCAGGTAGGTATATAGAGAATCAGAACACAAACGGACACAATGTTACAATAACCAGTTTGTTTGCAATTGACCAGAACCCAACCCATATAGACAGCACAATTATTGATGGCAACTTTGAGCGGAGTGTCAGAATAGAAAATAGCGAATCAGTTACTTTTAATGGTTTTACAGTTTCAAATAACTATGATTTAGAGAATGTAATGTCACATGGTTTTGGTGGTGGTTTTTTTATTGATATACAAAGCAATGTTTCTATCTTGAATTCCAAAATTATCAATTGTATAGCAGAAGGCGGTGGTGGAATTACAGTGGGTGATCAATCACATCTGAATTTAGAAAATGTAGTAATCTCAAACAACAAAGCACAGAATTATGCAGGTGGTATATTCTTTGATGGAGGTGCTACTTTTAGCTCCACCAATGCTCAAGTCTATAACAATGTTGCCGCAAATGGTATGGATTTATTTTTTATGAGTTACGATGATTATCCCCAGCAGTTTGATTTTAATTTTGACATGGGAAGCATAGCTTTAAACAGTATTGACAATTTTTTTGTTTGCTCTATCTGGACAGACAATATTACGTTCTCTTTTGCCAATTCATATTTTACCCCAATAGATAGCGATGTTTATGTCAGCCCAACCGGAGACAACAGCAATGATGGTTTAACTGTAAACACAGCTTTACAATCTATTAGCTATGCCATGCAATTAATTGCAAACAATCCAGTAATCCCCAGAACAATCTTTTTGGATTCGGGCATATATTCATTTTCTCAAAATGGACAGATAATGCCGTTTGGCTTAAAACCAAATGTAAGCCTTGTCGGAGCAGATATGAATAGCACCATTATTGATGCAGAATTAACAAATGTCTATTTTGCAGGCTGGTCTTCTGATAACAACACAATTTCGGATATCCGTTTTGAAAATGCCAGAGCACAGAGTTTTGGTTTTCCAATGCATTTCCATGAATGTACAAATACTGTTCTGCGTAATCTGATTATTGATAATAGCTTTTGTCATGGAAATACTGGGATATATATGACTACTTCTGAAGGAGTAATAATTGAAAATGTTATTATCCAGAATGTGAATATACCTGATGAAGATATGATGGGTTTAGCAACAAACAGCACAGAGGATATATATGTAAATAATTTGATTGTAGCCGGGCATACACAATCGGGTTGGCTAAGAACCTTTCATGGGACATATTTCAGCGAAAGCGATGTTGTAGCCCGGAACTGTATATTTACAGATAATACAGCTCAGGATGGTACAATGTTTGAGTACCAGACAATTTATGACCAGACAACGGATTTTGATTTGGATATGAGTAATATTTTAATATACAACAATGCTGCTTCATCCAGTGTGTTTACCTTTGGACCGCTTTATGTGCAGGATAGATGGAATCCTGTAAAAATAACAAACTGTACTTTTGCCCATAACACAGGAAACCACTATTTTGCCGCTGTTCTGGGCTATGCGGAAGTAAGCAACTGCATCTTTTTTAATCCAAAGCTACCAGCAGAAATTCGATTTACAAATTTTATACCTGCTCCTGAGTTACCTGTTCCAGTTGAAGCAGATGTGTTGGTGCAGAACTGCTCGTTTTTAACAGATTCATTTTTTGTGGATTTACCTGATTTACTAACCGAGTATGATAATTTATATTCCAATAATCCCATGTTTTGGGGAGCCGCTACCGACTCTCTGGATATTTCTATGGCAGGATATTATCAGTTGTCGGATAGCTCTCTGTGTGTAAATACAGGAACGCAAGACACAACTGGTTTAAATCTACCAGCTACCGATCTTGCAGGCAATCCACGTATCTGGAACGAAATAATTGATATGGGTGTATACGAGACTGTTCACTCTAACTCCTTTTCTTTCCGTATAGACATTTAGAAGTTGATAGACCAAGTGCACATCAAGTTCAAAAAATCATTAAACCCTCAGCTTGACATTTTTTCACCACATACTTAACCA
>JAIOTM010000100.1 GCA_021106755.1 Candidatus Cloacimonadota bacterium
CGATATTTTTATGTTCTTTCTCAAGTTTCTTCAACCTTTCATACCAGTTATCTTCTTCGTATTTAACGAACAGGTAATTATGCGGTTTTATCAATATTTTAATGTCCATCTCAGCCAGTTTCTCTATCAGAGATTCACCAAACCTGTGCCAGATTTCAAGGCGACTTCGAGTAGCTCTCTCGCTTTTTTGTATTCGCCAAGGTCTTGATACACACCCGCAAGGTTCGATTGACTTACTGCCACAGTCGGATGCTTCTCTCCAAAGTTTTCCAGAGTAGATTGTAACGCGGCTTCGAGTAAGTCTCTCGCTTTTTCGTATTCACCGAGTTCTTGATACACACCTGCAAGGTTTGATTGACTTACTGCCACAGTCGGATGTTTTTCTTCGAAGTTTTCCATGTCAGATTTCAATGCGGCTTCGAGTAAGTCTCTCGCTTTTTCATATTCACCAAGGTTTTTATATACCGTTGCAAGGTTCGATTGACTTACTGCCACAGTGGGATGCTTTTCTCCGAAGTTTTCCAAATCAGATTTCAAGGCGACTTCGAGTAGCTCTCTCGCTTTGTCGTATTCACCAAGGTTTTTATATACCGTTGCAAGGTTCGATTGACTTACTGCCACAGTGGGATGCTTTTCTCCGAAGTTTTCCATGTCAGATTGCAACGCGGTTTCTAATAAATCTCTCGCGATTAGATAATTTCCTTTATAGTCCTTGTAATAATATACAGCGAGGTTATTTGTTAACGCGGATGTTACTTTATTAAGCTCCTTTATATACTTCAACACCTCAACACCGAGTAAAAATGCCGGGATCTTTTCCACTATGTTGTCCTTACTATCGTCAACATTGCACAAGATAGTAACAATTCTGATATAATCTTCGTAATACTCATAAATCGGTGGAAAATCTTTCAGAATAAGCTGGCGGAGGATATCGTGGAGCTTGTAGTTGTTGTCACTTTTTTCAATCCAGCCCATTTCAACTAATCCGTTAAGATTGGAGCAGAATTTCTCTCTTTTTTCATCTTCAATTTGCAGAAAGAATTCAATTATTTCTGCGGAATAAAATTCGGAAGGTATAATTGCCAGTTTTCTCAGGATTGTAGTTTTATCTCCCGGCATATTTGCTATGGGGAAGGTCTTTTGCAGATACTTCAATATGTGGGTAACAATCTTTTTTGTATGTTCAAGCTCAATTTTTGTATCAGTGGAAATATCAATACCTCGCGAATCTGCTCGCTGGCTTAGTTCTTTTAACGATAGACCATTATTCTCTGCCATCTTGGCAAAAAGCTCCACCACAAGCGTATGGTAGCCAACCGGCTTTAAGATAGCATCCACAAGCTCATCGTTTTTTTGTTGAGTGTAGTATTTGTAAAAAAGCTCCAGAGCCGCATCTCTCGAAAGAAAATTGAGATAGTAAGATGTTACACCGCTGAAATTTTGTCTGGAGGTAATCAATACATTCCAGTTTGGTTTACCGGGTAGAAATTTTCTAATCAGGCTGAAATCTTTCTTAGCATCATCCAGAATCATCAGATTTTTTCCATCTAAGTTTTTCAATTTGTTTATCACGAAATCGAATGCTTCTTCTGGGCTTAAATCAGCAAGGTATTATTTCGAATGGTGTACTTTATTCCCTATAAAAGCTTCTTTTATTCCACCGGAAACTTCCAACCAGACTATATGATTGTAATTATCAGCATATTGTGTCAGATACTTTCTGGCAAGTGTGGTTTTACCTATTCCGCCGAGACCATTCAGCAAAAGCAGAGTTTTTTCCGCTTCAAGTTGCTCCCAGACTTGCTTTAAATCGTGGTCACGACCGATAACAACAGTCTCGCTGGTTGGTGTACCACCAGCGAGGTATTTAGTAGAGACGTTTCTTTTGATTTCGTTATCAGAAATGGTTGATACCTTTCTTAGTATTTCTTCTGTATTCTCTTTAACTTCTCCCAGAGTTTCATCCATCCCCTTCAACCGTTTTGTTATTTCGCAGTTCACTTTTCCTGAATCAATCAGATATTTGAGTATAACGGCTTTCGACTCTGTTTCTGGGATTCGTTTTTCAAATTCATTTTTCAATCTCGTTGTATCTTCGATTGTTAAACCTTTGAATTCTTCGGGAAGATTGGGGATTTGGAGAATGTTTTCATGGAATTTGTCAGGATTTTCAAAGTATGTTAAAATATGAATGAGTGTGTCAACATTTCCACCTGATATTAACTCCTCAGTTTGTTCGTCCCAAAAGGTAAGCTCTTCTATCTTTATCTCTAAAGCCACCTTAAAGGCTGTTTTGTATGCCTTCATTAATTCTCTTGTCGCTTTATCAAACGAGGAACTCTTATCTATTATCGCAGTAACTATATCCCTTGTCCATAATCCCTTCTGAATTAAGCCGGTTATTGTCGAAAACGTAATTACCATTCTACTATACCTTACAAAACGTTATTTGTGTCAGTGTCAGGTCAGGTTCAGGTGACTTATAGATAAGAGAATTCCCCTGAAGAGAATCCCTGTTCGCACCAACCGGACTACTATAGAATCTATTTTATTCTTCGTGGTTTTAATATTAATTCAACTCTACGGTTTAACGCCTTTTTTGTGCTTACCGGATCGAGAGAAGATTTACCTTCGAGGATAATTATACTCTCAGGGATATTAAGCTGCTTTGTTAAGTACTCGTAAACAGATTCAGCACGAGCAAGAGACAATCCTTCGTTATCTTTATATATTTTTATAAGTTCGGGTTTGAGGGGAGTATCATCGGCGTGTCCAACAATCTGAATAACAAAGTTTTTCTTGTCACCAATATACAGCTTAAACTCTTTCAAAGTAAGCATTCCCTGAGTGGTTAGTTTTATACTTCCAGAAGCAAAATAGACAAATTCGGAGTATTTGATTGTATTCAGCAAGTCTTTCAGCTTGTTGTATGTCTCAACAGTTAACTCATCTTTTCTTTCCGGATTCTCTGCAATGTCACCAAACTCTTTTTGCCGGGCATCAGCCTCGTCTATCTCTTGTTGTGCCTTTTCAATTTCCTGTTGGAGATATTGATATTCGGCAGAGTCAATATCCAGAGTACGTAATCTGGCTATTTTGTTTGCCAGAATCTGTCGTAAAACTGCGATATGCTCATTGTAAATCCCGATAAGAAGAACAAACTCACTTCTAATCTCTTCGATAATCTCCCTTTCCGAGCTATTCTCAGATATTTCAGAAGCTTGAGCACTTAGCAGGGAAATAGTTCCACACAGAATTGAGGTGAGTAGAATAAACAATACAATCTTTTTCATCTGAAGCTCCTTCGTTTTTATAACCTAATCTAAATGATTAGAATTGCCTGAACCTTTGGGATGGTCATTTCATTTACTCACAACAGAATAAAAAACATGGAGACTGTTCACTCTAACTCCTTTTCTTTCCGTATAGACATTTAGAAGTTGATAGACCAAGTGCACATCAAGTTCAAAAAATCATTAAACCCTCAGCTTGACATTTTTTCACCACATACTTAACCA
>JAIOTM010000092.1 GCA_021106755.1 Candidatus Cloacimonadota bacterium
CAAATTACATAATGATATATTATGTTTATAGTGGTGATAAACAGGCGGCCTCATTGCTTATGGGATGGTGCGGAACACTTTGGGCGGGACTGTCTCTTGGCGGCGTTTTCCTGATGACTTTTCTGGCTACTCGCTGGGGTAAGGCAAATACCGTTATGGTATTTCTTCTAGTTATGGCTCTGGGAACTCCTCTGAAAATTGTCTGTTACAGCAAAGCCTATCCGTGGCTGGCGCTGATTCCAACCGCAAGGCTATCTTTGGGGATGCTGGTACTTTTTTCGCTGGTCTATGCAATGATGGCTGATATTTGCGATGAGGACGAACTCAAAACCGGCAAAAGGAGAGAGGGCAGCTATCATGCTATTTACGGATGGTGGTGGAAAGTTGGGATAGGCGGAGCATATTTCGTTGCCGGATTTATTCTTAAAGCTACAGGGTTTGACGCGGGGCTTGTTATACAGTCAGATTCAACCCTTTTTTGGCTCAGATTCTGGGAAATACTTCTGCCATCGGTCATGTGTATCTTAAGTGTTTTGATGCTGCTTAAATATCCTTTGACCGAAAAACGGGCTTACGAAATTAAGGGATTGCTCGAAAAACGCAGGCTTGCAGCGGTTGAAACAGAACAGAAGGAAGGTATGTAGAGTTTTTATGCGTGATTTACCTAAAATAATTCTGGCAATCGAAAACCACCGGGTATACGACCGGGAACTTTTGAATGGTATATCCAGATATGCCAATCTGAATGGCCCGTGGTTATTCTTACATGAAAAAGACGGCATTTGCAGGTCTTTGTCTGATATTGAAAAAATAAAACCTGACGGCGTAATTGTACGCGTTTCTAAAGATGAAGAAGCTATCGCGAAAATACCCGGTAATGTGCCGTGCGTCGTTTTAGGCGCAGGAGAAATTGTTAACGGCTGGATAAATATCGTCGGAGATTCCGGCAGAATCGGAGAGATAGCGGCTGAACATCTTTTGTCGTTGGGTTTCAGGAATTTTGGATTCTGTGGAATTGAACAGGCTGCCTGGTCGCATAAAAGAGCGGCAGGTTATACCAGAGTTCTTCAGAGTGCCGGTTATGAGGTCAACTGTTATTCGTATTGCGGCGGGGCGGAAATCGATTTTGCGAGAGAATTGCCGGCGATGATAGAGTGGATTAAATCGCTGCCGAAACCAATTGGGATAATGACAAGTAATGACGACAGGGGAATTCAGGTATTGGAGGCTTGCAAGGCCGCAGGGGTAAATGTCCCGGAACAGATCGCAGTTTTGGGAGTTGACAACGATGTTGTGAACTGTGAGCTTGCAATGCCGCCGTTGTCCAGTATTGCACTGAACACAGCCAAGGCCGGTTATGAAGCTGCCAGGTTGCTGGACTCTATGATGCGGGGAAGTCCGGACTGTACAGATAAAAAGATAACGGTAGAGCCTACTCATATAGTGGAACGGCAATCCACGAATGTGTTTGCTGTGCCGGATGAAGTGGTAGCGGAAGCGCTCGATTTTATAAGGAGCAATGTCAAAATGCAGATTCAGGTTAGCGATGTTGCTGAATTTGTTTCAGTTTCCCGGAGAGAACTTGAAAGGCGATTCAAGAGGTATCTGAATTGTTCAATTCATCAGGAAATTAAGTTGGCAAAAGTGCGGTTGATTACAAAAATGCTTCTCGAAACATCGCATACTATCTCGGAAATTGCCGACGAACTGGGCTTTTCCGGTATAGCTCATATTGGACGATATTTCAGAGATGTTGAAGGAATTAGTCTTGTAGAATACAGGAGGAAAAACCTGTGTGGTGTTTGATGTTAAAAACCTGTTGGTGCAGGTCAAATACTGTAGTTATTTTTGATGAAATCAGTGACTTTATTGTCGGGATGTTTTAATGCTTTTTCAGTCGCTAAGTTGTTGGTCGTAAAATGGTTAAAAACAGCCGCAAAATGGTGTTCTTTGAGGTTTAAAGTAGTGTTAGAATTGATACCGAGAAGTAAGATTGTTATGGGACATTGAGTATGAAAGCCAGCTTTAAAGTTTTATGAAAATGCTGTTAGAGTTTTGTCCGATTATACGTTTAATCGGGTTAGTTAATTGGAACAAGGTTTAGTCAGAGAGGCGTCAAAGACGAAGAAGTTAATGATGATGGAAGTGTGTGTGAGTATTGTCCTGTGTGGAGCTGTTCAGGCAAATTTGTTGCTCAGTCCCAGCTTTGAAGACGTTTGTGAAGGCTGGGCGTGGTATGGCGATGCCGGTAGAGAACCCTGGGCCAATCATACTGGAGCTTATGGTACGGCACTTTATGGATGGAATGCTGGTGTGAGTGGTGGTAGTTACCAGGATGTTGCGGTAACGGCAGGCACGGAATATACACTCAGCGCCTGGTATCTGGATGATCAGGCTGTAGTGACCGGTTTATTTACCGCAAATATCGAATGGTTCGATGGCACGACGCTGCTCGATACGACCACGCAAGTTCTTACTACACTGGTGAGCGATGTTTGGTCACAACAGAGTTTTTCCGGCACAGCCCCCGTTGATTGCGACATAGCCCGTGTCGTGTTTCAGAGTACCGATACGGTTTCCGGCGAAACCTTGAAAATTGATGATGTCAGTTTTGTTCCCGAGCCGGCGACAATGCTCATATTTGGTCTTGGCGGATTGTTACTGCGTAGTCGGAAACGTTAATTTGGTGTAATGCAACAGGCATATCTTCCACTTACTTTATGGTGGGTGGAAGATTGCCGCGTATCTTTTCTGTTATAGAGAGATCGCAAAATAAATGAGTGCGAAATTGTTATGATAATCGAAAGGATGAA
>JAIOTM010000189.1 GCA_021106755.1 Candidatus Cloacimonadota bacterium
CGCGGCATCGGGATTTTCTTCATAGTAGGCAGACCTAAGCTCAATATCGTAGCGAAGCATTTGCAATAATTTATTTTCTGGTACCATCTCGAAGTTTCTGTGGATAGAGTAAGCCATTACTGGTGGCAAGTTATCATCCCCGCTGATAGCGATAAATCCCGGGACGGTTGCACCATCAGTTGATTCAAGGGCGAATATCCTGAAATTATCGTTTCGCTGTAAATTTGCTATCCCGCTTGCAACTGTCAATCCGACACCTCTGCCGTTAAGAAAGTTGACAGCCGCTAACCGTGAATCCATCTCGGAAACAGGAGCCGCGGATAGTGATAACGCAAGTGTTATCAGTAGTATTGACCATATAAGTTTGTAAGACATTCTTATCTCCGTTATACTTTTTATCAAAGATAGTGCATTTTTCGTGCCGGGCAAATGAAAAGAGCACCGACGGGTCGGTGCTCTCGAACTGTGAGGATTTGTGAAACGGTTACTTTTCGTCTTTATCTCCGTCATCTTTATTGTCGTCTTTATCATCATCGTCATCGTCTTCCATTTCGGCTTTAATCTGAAACTCAATTTGTTTCTCACCGTCTTTCATGGTCTCTTTTTTGATGATTTGTATTTCGGCATCGTCTGTAACGAAATTGATTTCTCCGGCAGAACTCATTTTATTCTGAAACAGGTCTTTGATAGTATTTATATCTGATAAGTCAAACTCCTTTCCGTCTATCCAGATTTGAAGCCCATCATCATCAGATGTTCTCATTTCAATAATGCTTTCCCCAGCTTTTTTGTTTTCAACAACTTCCGGCTTAAACTGCATGGTTTTCCCATTGCGATTAATTTTCAGTTTCACCCTAGTTCCAGGCTCAAGTTTAGATGTTACTTCGCTGATTACACTAATTTCATCTATCTTTTTACCATTGATTTCCAGTAGAATGTCACCTACTTTCAGCCCAACCTTTTCAGCAGGCAAATCTTTTAATATCTTGGAGATAACAACAGAAGATTCTTCATCCTTTTTCTTTTCCTGCTTTACAATAAAACCAATAATGTTTTTGCTTTCAGATTGCTTTGAATAGGCAAATAACTTACTTGGTTGGTTGAAGAAAAACATATCTGATGATGTAGATTTCAACCTGTATCCCAGCTTGACGTTGATGCTCTTTTTCTTTCCATCCCGAATAAGTTCTACTTTAACTTTTTCATCTGGTTTCTTAGCCTGAATCATCTTGCTGAGTTGGTCAAAAGTGTAAGCTTTTTCACCGTCAAACTTGAGGATAATATCCTTTTTCTTCAGTTCTGCCTTTTCGGCAGGGCTGTCCTCTACAATGTGCTTAATCACTACACCATAGGTAACATCTAACGTCTTACTCTGTTTCTTGGTTATTGGTACGCATTGAATACCGAGAAATGTATCTTTAGGGAGAAAATCAGCTTTATCCGCCAGTTTTAAAGTGAAAGATTTCTCTTTTTTATTTCGCCAGATAACAAATTGGACTTTGTCTCCGGGTTTAGTTGGGTCTAACATCTTGTGTAATTGGTCAATTGTATAAACTTTCTCTCCGTTTAATTTCAGGATTAAATCACCCTTTTTAAGCCCGGCTTTATCTGCTGGGGTATCTTCCTGAATACTGGCAAGGGCGATTCCATAACCACCTTTGAATCCTTTTTTTTCTAAATCTTCAATCTCCATTTCGCTGAGAAAAACTCCCATAAAACCCGTGGCGGTTAGTCCTGTACATAGAAGCAGAACTCCCATGATAATGATGATACTCTTGTTCATTGTTCCTCCTAAAAACTTTGTTTTTCTATTGGTTTTTGTTCATTCTGGTTTTGATACTCGGAGATAAGCAATAATTGCTCTTCTTCGGATGATGTGTAGGTTCGGATTACGTAAATTGAGTTTTCCAAGAATTTCTCTGTTGGAATCAGGTTTTCTATTTTTGGATTCTGGATGGATGTATAATCTATAACTACCGGAGCTACGGAGGTAACTTCGGTTTCGAGTTTGCATGAATCAAACGCGAAATTGTTAAGTCGGCAAGCGAGAGCCGGATCAGCAATCAACCAGAATGTCAATGCCATAACAAGACAGGCAAAACTTGTGGCGAAACGGAACATCTTTCTGTACCTGACTTCCCGTTGTGTATATAAGCTCATAATTTGTTTTTTCAGTGTTTCCTGATGGTTCTCTGTAGAGACCTCAGGCATATTCATTTGCATCATTTCCTGTTCAAATTTGTCCATTTTATTCCTCCCGCAATAAAGCTCTCAGTTTTTTCATTGCTCTGTGTGCCTTCACTTTTACGGCTCCTTCCCGTTTGCCGTATATCTTACCAATCTCGCTGTATGTAAGCTTTTCAAAAAAGCGTAGCGCGAGTAAGCTCTGGGAATTCTCATCTAAATGAGACATAGCCAATCGCACTTTGTTGTACAAAGGATAGCTCTCAGTTGTTTCTGAATCCGTTTCTTCCCAGATTAGTTTGTCCTGAAGCTTGCTATCCCGATTCACACGGCGGTAGTGCATATTTATCTCGTTTACCGCAATCTTGTACAGCCAGCTCGAAAACCCGTTCCGTCGTAATATCACGAAATATTTTATCCTATTGAGTGCCTTGTAAAACACATCAGAGACTATCTCGTGCCGTTGGGCTTCGTCATTCACTCTATGATAGACAAACCGATTAATCAGAGGGTAG
>JAIOTM010000167.1 GCA_021106755.1 Candidatus Cloacimonadota bacterium
CACCTTTTTCAAATCCTACTACATTAAATGGGTTGAATAACAGCAAATACAAGATAGTTCACGGTCCGCAAGATACTGCCGGACTGGCGGTTGGACTCGCCGCGGCAGAATGTGCCATTGGATTAGACAGTCAGGCTGTAATCTGGAGCAAGCGGATTATCGGCACTCCTTCGTGGAAGGATGCAGACTATGTCCGGATTATAGATTCACCTGAACTGATTGACAAGACTGGTATCTGCAACTCCGTTAAGCGTTATCTGCACCATCTTCGTTCGGCATATAAGCTTCTGCCGGATTATGATATAATCCATATTACATTCGCGATGAGTTACATGATGCTGCCCGGTATAGGCGCGTTTTTTAATGAGTTAAAGTGGCTGAAGCGGCAGGGAAAGAAAATTGCTGTTACGTATCAGGGTTGCGATGTTCGCCTGCCAGGCTGGGCAAATAAGTTCCAGTATCACCCCTGCCAGATGTGCAACTTCTGTCGCCGCCCTGTGCTTGAGAATATAGATAATTTTGAGTTTATCAAGAAGCATAGGATTGCCCAGTTTGAGAAATATGCTGATTTGATATTCTTTCACAACCCCGATTTACGAAATTACATAAATCGGGGAGAATTCCGTCCCTACTCGAAAGTCAATTGGCGTGAGTGGATTCCAATAAGAAAACCTGCCAGAAAGAAAACTGTTATCGGGCAGGCACCTTCCAGCCGCAGGATTAAAGGAACCCGCTTTATTTTGCAGGCAATTGAGAATTTGAGCAAACGCCGCGATGACTTTGAGTTTAAGTTGTTAGAGAATATTCCCTACAAAGAAATGAAAGCCCATTACAGCGAGATTGACTTGTTTGTCGATCAGCTTTTTCTTGGCTGGTACGGGGGCACAGCAGTAGAAGCCTGGGCTATGGAAGCGGCGGTAATGACTTATATCCGCGAAGAAGATCTGGCATTTGTTCCTAAAGATTTGCATAATGCTATGCCTGTAATTCGTACTGATATACGAACGTTGGAGCAAGATATTGAGAGGTTGTTAGACAATCCTGAGCAGATTCGGGAGCGGGGGAGAGCCGGACGACAGTTTATTATAGATTTCCATGATCCACTGAAGATAGCAAAATTTATGAAAGAGCGTTACGACAGCTTGTACGAGGATGTATAAATGTGTGGAATTGCCGGGTTAGTTAACCTCAATAACGCGCCAGCCGACGAAACTGTTGTCAACCAGCTTCTGCGGTTAATGAAGCACCGGGGTCCTGATGATGAAGGGGTATTTGTGGAAAACAATATCTGTCTGGGGCATGTGCGATTAAGCATTCTGGATTTATCCTCAGCCGGGCACCAGCCGATGTTTTCCACTTGCGGGCGATATGTATTGATTTTTAACGGCGAAATATATAATTATCGGGAACTTAGGGTTGAGTTGGCTTCTACTTACGAGTTCCGTACTCAAACCGATACAGAGGTTATTCTGGCGGCTTACCTGCATTGGGGAAAAGATTGCCTTAATCATTTCAACGGGATGTGGGCGTTTGCGATTTATGACAGGCAGAGCCGGACTTTATTTGCCGCGCGGGATCGCTTTGGTATTAAGCCATTCTATTATTATCAGGATGAAGAGTTGCTTTTATTTGCATCCGAGCCAGCGGCTCTTGCTGAAATCCTTAAAAGCATTTACAATAAATTTCAGGGAGTAAATCGCCGGGCTGTTTTTGATTACCTTGTCTCACGCCGAACGCATCACACGAAGGAAACTTTTTTCGCTGGCATCAAGCGGTTAAAGCAGGGGCATATCCTGACAGTTAGTGAAAACAATGTCCAGATTTCCTGTTGGTACAAGTTAGAGGAACACGTTAACAAACGGGCATTGTCGCATCAGGAGTTAGCAGAAACTTTCTGTTCGGGAGTGGAGTTGCGGTTGCGTAGTGATGTTCCGGTGGGAATCAGCTTGAGTGGTGGTATGGATTCCGGGGCGATAACCGGCATGGTAGTAAAAGGATTGCAATTATCGGGCTATCAGACTTTTTCGGCAGTGTATCAATCCGGGCAGCGGGGAGATGAAACCGAATATATCGAGCTATACCGCGATTACATCGACAAAATGCACTATGTTTCACCGAACTGCGACAGCTTTTTAGAAGATATACAGCGGTTTATTGAAACGCAACAGGAGCCGGTTCCAACTACATCTCCCTATGCGGATTTTCGTGTTGTAGAGCTTGCCTCAAAGAATATCACTGTAATTCTCAGCGGTCAGGGTGGCGATGAAGTATTCGCGGGCTACGATTCGTTTTATTCTTTTTACTATAAGGAGTTGTTGCTTCAGGGACAATGGGGTCTATTGGCACGGGAGTTTGGAGCTTATTTCAGGCAGTACCGCGATTTGAAACCTTTAGTTAACCTTGCTTATTATCTCAGCCCGGACAGGCTGAAAAATTCTATCAAGCACATAACCAAACCTTACGTTAACGCAGATTTTCTACAGGAGTTTAACGCGGATAACGCGGCGGTTCATCACCTGTGGGGTTCTAAATCAGTCTTGAACGCCCGAATACGTTTTCTGGAAGATTCGTTTCAACACTACCTTATGTGGGGTGACAGAAATCAGATGCGTTTTTCTCTCGAAGGACGCTACCCATTTCTTGATAATCGTCTTGTAGAATCGGCTCTTGGGCTTCCATCGCACCAGTTGGTGCGAGACGGCATCCGTCGTTATTTGTTTAAAAAAGCTGTACGGGATGTTGTTCCACCCACAATAATTCAACGTAAAGACAAAATGGGATATGAAACCCCTGAATCGGAATGGTTTCGCTCAGAAGCTTTCACTAACTTTTTCACAGAGATAACTGAATCTCAGAAATTCAGAGAACGCGGCTATCTCTCACAAAAAGAGGTAAAACGGATGTTTACAAGGCATTCCAAAGGCGAAGTGAATGCTTCCCAATACATCTGGCAGGTTCTTAACAACGAACTATGGCACAGGCGGTTTATAGATGGATAAGAAAAAAGTTTGTATCTTCTGCTTTTCGGAGTTGCACCGCGTTCCGCGAGTAATGCGGCAGATTCTGGCTCTCAAGGATGAGTATCAGATTACAGCTGCTGGTCTTACACATCCGGGTTTAGAGATAGCGGAATTTATACCTATTAGTTACGAGCGTCCGATAAGTTGGCAGATAGCATCGGTAGCACGTCTGGGACTACGTCAATATGAGAAATTTTACTGGTCGGGTAACCATGTGCGGAGTGCTTATTCGGGGCTTAAAGGTAAGCAGTTTAATCTCATAATTGCTAATGATATGATGACGTTACCACTCGCGGCAAAACTGAAACAAGAATCTGGTGCGAAATTGCTGCTTGACGCTCACGAATACGAACCCGGACAAAGTGATAAGCTCTCCTTCCGTCTGCTTTTGCAGGATTACTGGATTTATATTTGCCGTAAGTACTTTCCAGCAACAGATTACCGGATAACATCTTCACCAGGTTTTGCGACTGAATATAAACGCAATTTCAACTTCTCGTTTGATGTTGTTGATAACGCTCCTTTTTATGCCGATT
>JAIOTM010000052.1 GCA_021106755.1 Candidatus Cloacimonadota bacterium
CGTGCGGCAAGGGGTCTTTTTATGAGCTATACAATTATACGCCGGATTATGAATTCCAATGATTATGTACAACCAAGTAGATTTATCGAAGAGATGAGTGAAAAAAAACAGTATTGGAACAGAAATAGCTTCATGGTTTCCAAATCGAAAGGTAGGAAGTCAGTTGTCCAACACCGATCGGTAGTAAAAAGGAAAAACGTGGTTCTGGAATCGGAGAAGTTTTACCAGATAGGGGACAGAATATCCCACGAAACTCTTGGTATTGGAACCATATTGAGTGTGGATGGTTCCGGGGCGTCGGCTAAACTCGCGGTATCATTTGACAACGGACAGTTGAAACGGATTGTGGGTTCTTACGTTAAACCTGTAACAACGTAGATGGAGATTGAACATTGGTTAGAATAATTGTAGCAATAATGTGTCTGCTGGCTCTAAGTGGTCTGTGGGCAGACAAATACGCTGGAGAAATCTTTCGTATAGACCCCGGTGTGCGGAACAACGCTCTCGGTGGTTGTGGTATAGCTGACCCCAATACTTTCGCCCCGGCGTATTGGAATCCCGCCTTGTTAGCACTGAATAACGAGAACAGGATTGAGCTGATGCACGCCGAAGAATTCATGGGTTTACTGCGTTATGATACGGTTTCCGGTGTCTATAAAGGTGTCGCTTTAACCTTGTTGCGTATCGGGATAGATGATGTCCCCCTCACCCGCAAGGCAATCCCCGGTGAACCACTATCCAACACTAACCGTCCCTATGCCTATGACTCCGTTACCAATGCCGATTACATAATCTATGCCGGTTTACATCGCAAAATAGGCAGAGTGAATGTTGGATTTACTCCAAAACTGGCTTACAGGAATCTGGTAAAGGAGAATGGCTTCGGTTTTGGATTAGATATCGCCACTTTCTTCGAGATTCATAGTCATGTTCTTCTTGCCGCTCGTTTGCGGGATGTAACCACTACGCAGGTGTTCTGGCAAAACGGCACTCATGAAACAGTTAATCCGGGATTAGATGTAGAGACAAGACTTCATTTTGTTCTTCCCTGGATTTCCAAAGACCTTTTCCTCTTTAGTGGGATAGAAACCTACACTGAAGGGCGAGAAGAAGCAGCTACTACATCGTTGGGTTTTCTCAGTCTGGATTACCACGCCGGGCTGGAATTTGTCGTGAATAAAGGGTTGAGCCTTTATGGAGGATACAATATCTCTGATATTACAGCCGGATTAACTCTGACAGTCAGTCGTTTTAACCTGAACTACAACTTTGAGCAGAATACAGAACTTGATAACTCGCATCGATTTTCTATCGGAGTAAAACTTCCTTGATTAAAACACCTTTGAAGAAAATTGCGATACTTGGAATCACAGGTTCTATCGGAAACTCCGCGATTACGGTGGTTCGGGCACATCAAGACCGTTTTAAAATTGTTCTTGCCTCCGCTGATTCCAACGAAAAAGCACTTACCAGAATTATCCATGAGTTCAATATACCAAACGCTGTGCTGACGGGAGATTACAATAGTATTACAGACGGTATTCTGGCAGGCAAAACAGCTTTGCTGGATTTAATTGCGTCGGTTGAGTGCGATATTATCCTGAACGCTGTGAGCGGTTCCGCCGGGTTAGAATACTCTCTGGCAACTCTGCGGGCTGGTAAAGACCTCGCTCTTGCCAACAAAGAGTCGTTAGTTATGGCAGGGCACATCATGATGAAAGAAGCCGCCGCCAACAATGTTTCTATTATCCCGGTGGATAGTGAACATAGTGCGCTGCTTCAGGCACTTGGTAGTTTTACGGGAGCAGATGTACGTAAGCTGATTCTGACTGCTTCGGGGGGAGCATTTCGCGATTTACCGCTTTCCAGCTTCAGTAAGATAGATAAATCTATGGCACTGAAGCACCCTACGTGGTCGATGGGTACAAAAGTTACTATCGACTCGGCTACCATGATGAACAAAGGTCTCGAAATTATCGAAGCCCACTGGCTTTTTGGCATTCCCTACGACAGGATTGAAGCTGTTCTGCATCCTCAGTCTATCGTGCATTCCTTAGTCGAATTTGTAGATGGCAGCCTGATTGCCCAGTTGTCACGTCCAACTATGCAACTTCCAATTCTGCTCGCGTTTTCCTGGCCCAAACGCATTGCCTCAGACCTTGTACGCACCAGTTTATCAGATATGCTGGAGCTTAGTTTTGCTCCGCTCGATGAAACCCGCTACCCGATACTTCCCGTTGTAAAACAATGTGCCCGTGAGGGGGGACTGATGCCTACCATTATGAACGCCGCCAACGAAGCCGCTATCCAACTCTTCTTACAAGATAAAATTCACTTCACGGATATCGCAAAAGTAGTTGAAAAAATTACCAGTAACGCAACGAATATCGCGGAACCTGACCTCGATACAATACTTCAGGCTAATAAGACTGTTTATGAAGAAGTGATGAAACAGGAAGAAAACATTTATTCCTAGGATGTCTGATTATTGACCTTATAGTTGAAATAGCAATTTACACAATCTTTTCCATCTTCCACATCAACTTTTCTAAAAGTTGTTAAA
>JAIOTM010000094.1 GCA_021106755.1 Candidatus Cloacimonadota bacterium
CTGTTCAGGGTCTGAACTCACAAGCATATCGTCTATACTCCGCTCATAACTACTAAGCTCTTTGATGTCGCTTTCAATAAAGAATCTTTTATTTCTATCTAACCGCTCTAAATACAGCCCGTAAATCCGCATCGAAAGCTCGTCATTCATGGGCATAGGGTCGTAGTGCAGACGTTTCAGTAAATGAAGCACTTCCTGAGTTACAACCCGGTTCTTGGGAGTTATCTCTAATTTCTGCGAACCAGCAAGAGAATGGTTTTCGCCAATTTCCGCTGGAATTATTGTAACTATAAATAGCAGTAGAGCAATGATACTTATTCTGATAAACATGTCAGTCCTTTTCAGTAAAACTTCGAAATTTTGGGTGTTGTTCCAGGCTTTTTGTAATTTCCACAAATATCTCATCTATTGTTCCTTTTCCGTTAATTATAATGTAACGCCGGGGAAACCTCTTTGCTACACTCAAAAAACCGTTTCTTACCCGCTGATGAAAATCTAAATCTTCAAGCTCCAGTCGGTCGGCGGAATCGGTATGTATCCGGGACAACCCCGTTTCTGCTGGAAGATCAATCAGAAAAGTAATATCCGGCTCCAATCCACCTGTCGCGAACCGGGTCAGATATTCAACCGATTCCATATCAATATTCCTCGCGACTCCCTGATAAGCGTAGGTAGAGTCGTAATATCTATCGCAAATAACAATCTTCCCAGCTTCAAGTGCCGGCTTTATCCATTCCAATGTGTGCTGACTTCGGCTGGCAGAATATAGCAAAACCTCAGTTACAGGTTTCATTTCTTTGTTATGTTTATCAAGCAGAATCTTGCGAATATCCTCAGAGATGGGAGGCCCGCCTGGTTCTCTCGTTAAAAAAACCGAATGACATTGAGCTTGCAGGAACTCCGCTAACAGTTTTGCCTGCGAAGACTTGCCGCAGCCTTCAATGCCTTCGAATGTTATTAAAATACTCATACTTTATTACATTAACCTTTACAAAAGATTTAGGTTATACATAAAGGAATCAGGGATTATTTGTAAAGCGAAATCCCGCATAAATAATACACAGTGTTAAAATGATGGAGATTCAATGAAAACCCGAACTAAAAACAAGCAAAAAAAACAAAAAACAAATTATCGATTATGGGTTTATATAGTGCTATTGATTTTTGTAGCAATCATATACTTCTGGACTGCTAATGCTTCAAAACAAACTACAGATAAACCTGTAAACAAAACAAGTCAGAAAACGCGGCAACAAAAACCAAAATCAGATGCCGGGGATATAATTCGCGAAATGGAAATTTCCTTTCACCGACTAAGTGGAGAGTTTATAACCAATCTGGAAGTTGAAGTAGCAGATGATCCCCAACGGCGAGTGTTTGGTCTGATGCACCGTGAGTCGTTAGGCGAAAATCAGGGAATGCTCTTTATTTTCGAAGAAGAAGAACCCCGCAGTTTCTGGATGAGAAACACCATCATTCCATTAGATATTATGTTTGTCGGCAAAGATAAAACAATCATTAACATTGTAAAAAACACGATACCAAAAAGCGAAACAAAAGTTCTTTCAGATGCCCCCGCCCTATATGTAATTGAGGTTAATGCCGGCTGGTCAGGTATTTATGGAGTTAGTAACGGCGATAAAGTAGAGTTTTGAGGACAATTTCTTTCTTAAAGAAACTCCACTTTAGACTAAGAGGGGCAGGAGAGTTGTGAAGCGATAAGCTTCTTACATCACAGAATGCTTTATACCAAACCGCTACCATTCATACTAATATAATTTGCTTTGCTGATTGAATAATCAATGTTTTTCTGCAACCTAAATCCCCTGGTCGATTACGACATCCCCCCTTATCATGGGGGTAAAATACTATTATGCGGCACTTTACGCTTGATAAGAGATTTGTTTCAAAGAACCTTTTTATATACCTATCTTTGATAGCGGTTTGGTATTAGCATCCGTACTCCATTGATGACATTTGAGGAAGTTGAAGCAATTAACAGGATTTGGAAAACTTAGAGACTACCGCTCCTGTTCCTAATCCTGAAAATTTCTTTAATTAGAAGATTGTAATCAATCGCTCTTGAGGTAATCCGACCAATCCTGCTTCAGACAATCTTTATCCAAATTCTGACTCCCAATTCTACACTTTCGTCAGTATCTCCACACCGCTATCCACAACAGCTACTGTGTGCTCAAATTGCGCGCTGAGACTACCATCTATGGTTGTTACTGTCCAGCCATCTTCGCGGGAAGTAGTTACCCGCCAGTTACGACCCATATTAATCATTGGTTCTATGGTGAAAATCATTCCTTTTTTCAGGACAATCCGGTTTTCGGGGGTGTAGTGGTGGAACACTTGCGGCGGCTCGTGAAAAGCTCTGCCAATTCCATGACCTCCATATTCGCGGACTATTGAGTAACCAAATTTTCGCACATATTTTTCAATCGCTTTACCAGCGTCGGACAGATATGCCCCCGGCTTAATAGCTTTAATCCCTTTATACATCGCTTTTTCGGTATGCTCTACGAGAAGACGGGCTTTTTCGGAAACTTCGCCAACGCAGTAAGTAGCCGATGTATCACCATGAAAACCGTCGAGAATAACAGTGATATCAATGTTAATTATATCGCCACTTTTAAGAATATGCTTATCACTGGGAATACCATGACAAACTACCTGATTTACGGATGTGCAGATGCTTTGGGGAAATCCGTTGTAGTTCAAGGGGGCGGAAACCGCTCCATGAGATAGGGTAAATTCCTCAGCGAGACGGTTTAAGTATCCCGTACTAACTCCCGGAGCAACATATTGTCCGACATATTCCAGCACTTGGGCTGCCAGTTTTCCGGCTTGGCGCATCTTCTCCAACTCCGCGTCTGTTTTTAATCTTATTTCACTCATTATTACCTTCCGAATTGAGAAATCTGAAACAACTCTTCAATATCTATCTGGTGCAGTACGTATTTTTCTATGGCTTCATTACCTGCAAGTGTTACCTGAAAATCCTGTTCCAGAATAAACTCCTTAGTAAACCAGGCTTTACCGTCAACAATACAAGGATGATAATCCCAGCCAATTGTCTTCGGCTCTAAATTAAGACCCCGCCCGTCTGCTTTCATTATGGCCTCTTTGTAAGTCCATATACGAAAAAATAATCCGGGAACATTCCATGAATTTTCTAAGAGATTCCATTCCTGTTCCGAGAAAACCTGTCTGAACTCCCGCGGCTTAATCTCGGTTATCTGCTCTACATCTACACCTACCGAACCGCTTTCCACATAGGCGCAAACTACACAATCTCCAGAGTGCGAAATATTGAAATCCGCTTCACCGGAAAAGTATGGACGCTTCCACAGGTTGTATTCAATCCGCGAAAGAGAGCAATGCCCTGAAAGCGTTGCTGTCGCCTTCATCAGCAATAACCAACCCGCTATGCCGTTTATTCTGTCCTGCAACCGATGGAAGCTCCGGTATCGCTTCACCAACTTGTCGGGCAGACTCGTTAAAGCATGTTCAATTAGTGCCGACGAAACACTGCTTGATCGTGTATAAAATATTTCCACTTGCATAGCATTCCATTAGAGGAATTTCCATCTTAAAGTCAATATATCTTTTACTCAAACCAATAATTCAGTTTAACCTCAGATTTCCGCAAGAGAAAACTTGCTTTGCTGAGTATTCTGACAAATATGGCTCGTATTTTGCATAGACAGGATACTGCGGAGGAAAAATGAAGCAGATATTGCTCCTTATAATTATTATCTGGATTGGTTTGAACATTGAAGCAACTCAGCGGTCATTCTCCAATCCAGCTCCAGAAATATTAATTATCAACAACAAAACAGAGATTGCCGTTTCGGAAGGAGAAGTTTACCCGGACACTCCCGGCACTGCCGCCCTTCCCATGATAACCAGATTTTTTATATTGTCGCAAGGAACGGAACTGTCATCTGTATCGGTAGAACCTTACGACATACATAGCCAACAGTTGCAACATCCCATTATGGCAGTACAGCAACCCATTCCTTTGCATTCAATAACTTCAGGTTCTCAACCCGAAATACCTCTTTCCCATTCTCCCACGGAATGGTTATCAAGGTTTAATACTTACCGTTGCGGTAGCACTAACATAGCCGCTATTTCTCATTACACGCACCTGTATCAGCCATCGGGCAGTACACTGCTTAGTCCCGCCGGATTCAATATTTCTTGGGAAACAGGTTCCGCTGTACCGGGGCATAACATTGATAACTACGCGACTGCTTAGGTGCTTTACAATCTGGGACTTACATCAATTGAGCCGGAACCCGGTTGCGAATACCTTATAATAGCTCCGAGTGCATTTCTTCCTGCATATACAGAATTAATTGACTGGCGGTGGCGACAAGGCTACAATGCTCGTATTCAGACAATTGAGTGGATAAATGCCAACTGTGAAGGCATAGATTTACAAGATCGCGTCCGCAACTACATTATAGACAGAGTGGAAAACTACGGCACAGAATTCGTTACTCTCGGTGCGGATGTAGAATATATCCCCGACCGTAAGTTGTTTGCTTTCGACTGTGAAGCAGGACATTATGTCGATGAAAACGAAATACCCGGAGACATGTACTATTCGTGTCTTGATGGCGACTGGGACGCCAATGGTAACGGTGTTTACGGCGAAGATTATGATTTGCCGGACTACCTCCCCGAAGTGTTTGTCAGCCGAATTCCCGCCAACAGTATCGAAGATGTAACCTCATACTGTCAAAGAGTAATTAATTATGAGTCCCGGTCGCTTACACCCGGTGTTCCAGATGATTCGATGGACTTCAACACAGCAATTGGCTTCTCTATGGAATTGTGGACAGGTTCCAACAGCGAAGTCTGCCAGCAGTTCATCTACGATAATTATTTCCCTGATTATTACGACATCACTTTTCTGTTTAATGACGCAAATCATGAATTTTCCGCTATTACTCTGCTTAGTCATAACCCCAACATAGTTCA
>JAIOTM010000402.1 GCA_021106755.1 Candidatus Cloacimonadota bacterium
GTACTTCATTTCTACTCACGGTGCTCGTAAAGGTCTGGCTGACACAGCGTTGAAAACAGCAGACGCGGGCTATCTTACAAGACGTTTGGTGGATGTTGCCCAGAACGCGATTATCAGCGAGATTGACTGCGGTACTATTCGTGGGCTTGAAGTAAGCGCGTTGAAAGAAGGACAGAATGTGGTGGAATCACTCGCGGAACGTATTCAGGGACGCGTTGTTGCTGAAGATGTTTACGATACGGTTTCGGAAGATACTATTCTGGCTCATGCTGGCGAGGAACTTTCTAATGAAGTCGCGTTGAAGATTGAGAAACACGGTATTATGTCTGTAAAGATTCGTTCGGTACTTACCTGCGATACAGCTAAAGGTATTTGCCAGAAATGTTATGGTAGAAATCTTGCTACTTCCAAGACTGTAACTATCGGCGAGCCTGTTGGCATTATCGCGGCACAAAGTATTGGTGAACCTGGTACTCAGCTTACCCTGCGGACATTCCATATCGGTGGTGCGGCGAGTACAGAAATCGACATTGCCGAAGTAAGCTCAAGCTATGATGGTATTGTTCGCTTTGAAAAGATGAACCAGATTACCAATCGTCAGGATGATGTTATCAATATCAGTCATCATGGTCGTTTGAAAGTGCTTGATCCAGAAGACAACAGTATCGTTCTGGAAGAATTCAAAGTGGAATACGCGGCTACATTGTTAGTGAAAAACGGTCAGGAAGTGGTCAAGGATACAAAGCTGTTTACCTGGGACCACTATAACTCACCTGTACTCGCAACCGAAAAAGGCCAGATTAAACTGGTTAATTTTGTAAAAGATACAACCTATAAAGAAGAGTTCAATGACTTAACCGGTTCTCGCGATATTACGATAATTGATCCGAAGGATAAAACCCTTCAACCTCAGATTTCTGTGATGAGCGATAAGAAAGTAATGGAGCAAATTCCACTTCAGGCCGGTATGAACATCACAGTAAAGGATGGAGATATTATTTATCCGGGTACGATTCTTGGCAAGACGTCAAGGGTGACGGTAAAACAACACGATATTACGGGTGGTCTTCCACGCGTTCAGGAGTTGTTTGAGGCTCGTATCCCGAAAGAAAAAGCGATTATCTCTGAGATTGATGGAAAAGTAACTATCGGAGACTATACAAAAAGCGGACGTATCATCTTTGTGGAATCGGAAGACAGTGTATCCGAGAAAAAATATGTAATACCGCCTGGTAAACGTATCATCGTTCATCAGGGTGATATTGTAGAAAGTGGAGACGCACTGTCCGATGGACCGCTCGATCCGCACGATATTCTGCGCGCGAAAGGTATCATCGAAGCGATGAAACTGATTCTCAACGAGATTCAGGAAATATACCGCAAGCAGGGCGTGAAGATTGATGATAAACACATAGGTACAATTATTCGTCAGATGCTACGTAAAGTCAAAATTGTTGACCCAGGCACTACTTACTTCCTCGAAGGGGAAATTGTCGATAAGACAGTTGTGGATGCCGAGAATAACCGTGTAACAGATGACGGGGCAACCCCCGCCACCTACGAGCAGCTTCTTTTGGGAATTACCAAAGCGTCGCTGCTTACCGAAAGCTGGCTTTCCGCGGCGTCGTTCCAGGAGACAACAAAGGTGTTGACACAGGCGGCGATAGAAGGAAAAATAGACAAGCTTGAAGGACTTAAAGAGTGTATCATCCTTGGTCAGAGGATCCCGGTAGGTACGGGAACAAAAGAGTTTAACCGGATGATAAACAGCAGGCTCAGTGAGGGCAAAACAATTAAAGAAATTGTAAATGAACTGGTTTTTGCAGACTCATCAGAAGAGCTTGCCGAACTCTTGGATTACTAAAGGGAGGATTAATGCCGACGATTAATCAGTTGGTTCGAAAAGGTCGAAAAAAGATACAGAAGAAGAAAAAGAACAGGGCGCTGGTAGCATGTCCACAGCGTCGTGGAGTTTGTACAAGAGTCTATACAACAACACCGAAGAAACCGAACTCCGCGCTACGTAAAGTTGCCAGAGTTCGATTGACTCATGGTGTGGAAATAACCGCGTACATCCCTGGAGAGGGACACAATCTTCAGGAACATTCCATCGTGCTTGTTCGTGGTGGTCGTGTTAAAGACCTTCCCGGTGTACGTTACCATATCATTCGTGGTGCGCTGGATACTTCCGGTGTTGATAATCGACGAAATTCACGTTCTAAATACGGAACGAAACGTCCTAAGTAAGGGGAGGATAGAGTATGTCAAGAAGAAGAAAACAGCAAGAAAGAACAATCCTTCCTGATCCGAAATACAAGAGCTTAGTGCTCAGTAACTTCATGAACTGCGTAATGCGCCGTGGGAAACAGAGTCTGGCGGAGAAGATTGTCTATAACGCTATGGACCAAATTGCCGAAAAGACAAAGAAAGACCCGCTTGAAGTATTCGAGCAGGCTTTATCTAACGTCAGACCGTTAGTGAAAGTTATTTCCAAGCGTATCGGTGGATCAAACTATCAGGTTCCAATTGAAGTAAACTCAAAAAATGCTCAGGCATTGGCATTCCGCTGGATTATCAGCTTTTCCAAGAAACGTTCAGAAAAGACAATGCAAGATCGCCTGGCGGGAGAACTTCTTTCTGCTTATAACAAAGAAGGCGCTTCGATTAAGAAGCGAGAGGATACCCACAAGATGGCTGAAGCCAACAAAGCTTTTGCTCATCTTCGCTGGTAGAGAATTATCATACTCAAGCCGTTTTCATTAGAAAACGGCTTGTTTTTATGACAAGATAAATAGTTGTGTGTCTAACGTGACTTGAAGATTCAATTCTTTCTGTCCATCTCTTTGATTAGAGAGGGATTCAGGAAAGTTTCTTTGAAGCCAAGCTCTATTAAAGACTCAAGAAGTCTGAACTGTTAACTTAATCTTGACATGATACTGGTAACTCTTCGGGAACAAAGAGAAAAACATGGCAAAAAAAGATCTGGCGAAAATCCGTAATATCGGCATAATGGCACACATTGATGCCGGAAAAACCACCACTACAGAGCGGATACTCTATTATTGCGGGTATCTGCACCGTATGGGGGAAGTCCATGATGGTAATACGTTTATGGACTGGATGGAGCAGGAGCGAGAGCGGGGGATAACAATTCAATCCGCGGTAACAACCTGCTTCTGGAATGATTGCCAGATAAATATTATTGATACTCCTGGTCATGTTGATTTTACTGCCGAAGTCGAACGTTCTTTACGCGTACTGGACGGTGCGGTAGGTATTTTTTGTGCCGTAGGCGGAGTGGAACCTCAATCGGAAACAGTCTGGCATCAGGCAGACCGTTACTTAGTGCCACGGATTGCGTATATAAACAAGATGGATCGTTCCGGTGCGGATTTCGATAATGTAGTCGAGATGATACAGGACAGGTTAACCGCGAACGCTTTACCTGTTCAACTGCCAATAGGCAGGGAAGAGGATTTCGCCGGAATTATTGACTTAATCGGCATGAAGGCTTATCGGTTTGACCAAACGACCTTGGGGTTGGAATACGAGCAGATTGAAATTCCCGAAAACCAGCACGAACAAGTGGAACTATGGCGCGAAACTCTTCTGGAAACAGTTTCCGAACACGATGATGAAATAATGGAAAAATATCTCGAAGGCATGGAGATTACAGAAGCAGAGCTACGCGAAGCGGTCGGCAAAGTAACCCGTTCCTTGAAGTTAGTGCCAGTGTTATGTGGTTCATCTCTGAAAAACACAGGCGTTCAACTTCTGCTTGATGCTATTGCGGACTTTTTGCCTTCTCCTTTGCAGGTACCTCCAGCCGAAGGACATCTGGTAGATTCTGAAGAAACTGTATCTGTTTCGCCTGATCCCGATGGAAAATTTCTGGCACTGGCTTACAAAGTACGGATTGACAAATTTGTAGGTAAGCTGGTTTTCATCCGTGTATATTCTGGAAAGCTTAAAAAGGGTGACTATATTACCAATTTCTCGGATAGGAAAAAATCCAGAGTTGGGCGAATACTACAGGTTTTTTCTAACCGGACGAACGATATCGAAGAAGTTGTCGCGGGAGACATGGCTGCCGTTGTAGGACTTAAAAATACATACACCGGAGATACTCTCGGAAGCGAAGGGAACCGGATTAACCTTTCCCGTATGCTTTTCCCGGATACTGTAATATCCATCGCGATTGAACCAAAAACAAAAGCGGATGAAGAGAAGCTCAAGGATGGTTTAAGCAAATTAGAAGAAGAGGACCCAACATTTCATGTTACGCAAGACAAAGAAACAGGGCAAAATCTGATTTGTGGCATGAGCGAACGGCACCTTGAAATAATTATAGACCGCCTGCAACGTGAATATATGGGCAAAGCTAATGTAGGTAAACCGCAAGTGGCGTATAAGGAATCTATCACCCGCGGTGTTAAGCAGCGGGGAGAATTTATCAGGGAAATGAGTGGTAAAGGGCAGTATGCTGTTGTTGAGCTAAGGCTGACATCTCTGCTACGGGAAGAACTCCCGGAGGGTAAGAAGAATATTTTTATAAATCAGATTAACGAGCAAACCATTCCACGCCAATACTGGGATGCTATCAGAGAAGGGGCAATTAATTCCTGTATGGATGGTCCGTTAATCAACGCGCCTGTAGAACGCGTAAAAATTGAATTGACAGGGGGAGCGTTTCATGAGATAGACTCTAATGAAACAGCGTTCAAAATAGCAGCATCAATGGCGGTTTCAGAAGGACTCCGTCAGGCAGCCCCTGTGCTTATGGAACCTATTATGTTATTGTCGATTATAACACCGGAGCAATCTACGGGGGACATCATCGGTGATGTTAATTCCCGACGTGGAAAAATAGAAACAATTCGTAAACATCTTGACAAGCAGGAAGTGATAGCCGAAATTCCCATGCGGGAAATGTTTGGATACGCGTCGAGTCTGCGATCAATTTCGCAGGGGCGTGCGATTTACACAATGGAGTTTCATTCTTACAGGAATGTACCTGAATCAATCCAGGATGAGATACTTAAACACTTAAGAGGATATTAAGGAGCAACACCATGGAAACAACACTTGAGATTCAGAAAAAACGCGCAATCATTCGTATTGATGGCCCGATTACCAGCGATAATGCCCACCAGTTTCAGGAAAAACTTGACGATGTGCTGGAAACAGAAGCTACCCAGCTTGATATTGACATGTCAACCTGTCGGAATATCAGTAGTGCCGGAATCGGCAAACTGTTGATTTTCTATAAGAAATTCATGAAACGTAATGGTAAAATTGAGATTATCAAATCATCTCCAACAGTTTATGATTTACTAAAGACTATAAAATTGGATCAGCTTTTCACAATAAATATGAATTAAGCTGACACCTGACGCGGGAGCGGATGGATTCAAAACATCATCGAGTCTTATTGATAGACGGCGACAGGGAATCTATTAATCTGATGCAGTCTCGCCTGCAAAAAGTTGGATACGTAGTTCATGATTGCGCTTCAACCGAACAGGCACTGAGATTAATAGATAACAAGCCGTTTGATGTCATTATTTGCGATATTGATATGCCTAATATCAACGGGCTTGAGATGTTAGAGCGAATCAAGAAAACTGCCCAGATCCCGGTTATTCTCGTAACGCAAACTATCCGCACTGAAGATGCTTTGAAAGCTATTCGTTTGGGAGCCGCGGATTTCTTTGGAAAACCGATAGATATAAAAGCTATGTTACGGTCTATCCGCGCGAATACCGCTCCCTACACTGAAAAACTGGAGAATCAGCGACTTTCCAATTACCTCTCCGATGTGAGTTTTTCCTACCAACTTAATGTAGATGATTTTTTTCAGGAAGAACTCGCGATTACTTTTCTAAACTTCCTGAAAAGGACATATCCGCTTCCTCCTTCAACGATTAATGTTTTACAAATGTGTCTGGATGAAATGATTCAGAATGCTTTTCTGCATGGAATTTTTTGTCTCAGTCAGGAACAACGCTCTCTTCCACAAAAGCAGTATCGGGCTTTAGTTTCGCGGATGATGTGTGATAAGGAGAAGCATAATCATCAGGTGAAGATACAAGTTAACCTTATACATGGAGAGAGGATGGTTCGTGTATCTGTCGAAGATACCGGAGAAGGTTTCGACTATACACCCTTTATCAGGAAGCAGACGCCGGAGATTCATTTCGAAGGAACTGGGCGGGGGTTGCTTTTCATAAGCCAGCTAACCGACTCTATGTACTTTGAAAAAAATGGCAAACGTATTATAATTGAAAAGCATTTTAACTCGCAGTGAAAAACTGGAGTATTCTGGAAGTACTTAACTGGACTACCAGTTTCTTTGCTGAAAAAGGGGTACCCTCACCGAGAGTAGATGCCGAATGGCTGATTGCTCATGTGCTTGAACTAAAACGCATTGAGCTATATACGAATTTTCAAAAACCACTATCTCCTGCCGAACGTGAACGGATTCGCAATCTCGTTGTCCGGCGGGCAAATCGCGAACCTCTGCAATACTGTCTCGGCAACACTCAATTCATGGATTTCGAACTGGAAGTTTGCAAAACAGTTCTGATTCCAAGACCAGAGACCGAACAACTCATTGAGCTTATTCAGAACTGGGGAGTAAAACCGACTTCGATTCTTGATATTGGAACAGGTTCGGGGGCTATTGCTATCGCCCTCGCGAAATGTTTTCCGCAAGCGGAAGTTACTGCGGTGGATATTTCCACAGAGGCTTTGAAAGTTGCCAGACGGAACGCAGGGAAGTACAATGTTGATATTCAATTCATTCAAAGCGATTTATTCAGCAAATCAGAAGGGAAATTTGACTTGATTGTATCCAACCCGCCCTATATATCGACTGAGGAATACGCGACTTTAGAGCCGGAGATTACCAATTTTGAGCCGAAAGAAGCTCTTCTCAGCGGTAACAAGGGTCTTGAGCATATACGCGGGATAGTAATAGGTGCGAAGAAGCATTTATCTAACTCCGGTCTGCTATTTCTGGAGATAGGACACAAGCAGGCGGAATCTGTAGTAACTCTTGCCAAAGAACAGCGTTATAGTAATATTGAGATACGAAAAGATATGAATGGAATAGAAAGATTTGTGGTGATTTCTTGGTAGGGGAGAACCTATGTGTTCGCCAAGTAGTTAGCAGACTCGAAAAAGAAAGGAATACTTGAAAGTTGTATGAAATCAACCCCCCTGCCTGTCAGCGACAGGCTCTCCCCCCTTATCAGGGTGGTAAAAGAAACTGCAAACTTGTCACATGGGTAACAGATTGAACCGGGGACATGGGTAACACTATGATTAAAAACAACGAGAAAACCGCATCTGAAATTACCCATCCCTTTATCTGGGGAAGAGGTAAAAGAAACCTGAATCATCACTTCAGTCTTGACTTGACATCAGGACAATCCTGAGCTGAGATAGAATTAACAGGAGAAATTCATGGATAAATTTTTAATTCGGGGCGGTAACACGCTTTCCGGTAGTGTAAAAGTGTCTGGCGCGAAAAACGCGGTTTTACCGATTATGGCGGCGGCATTACTTACTAAGGGCGAAACCGTACTCCATAATGTTCCAGCGATTATTGATGTAAAGATGATGGCGCATCTGTTACGGGTAATTGGGGCAAGAGTGGATTTTGAAGGCTCTGATATGATAATCAATACCGAGTACTGTAGCTTCCCCGAAGCACCTTATGAGCTTGTAAGTAAGATGCGTGCTTCGTTTTACGTGCTGGGACCTTTGCTGGCTCGATTCGGCAGAGCGAGGGTCTCCTTTCCCGGAGGTTGTGCCATAGGTACACGTCCAGTTGATTTACATCTGAACGCGATGAAGCGTTTGGGAGCAAAGATTGAGACTGAGGGCGGGTATGTACTCGCTTCAACCACAGGTTTACAGGGCTGTGAGATATACTTTGATAAATTCAGTGTTGGTGCTACTGCTAACGCTTTGATGGCATCTGCTACCGCGACTGGAAAAACTCATCTGCTGAATGCTGCCCAGGAACCGGAAATCGGTGCGTTGGTGGATTTTCTTAACGCTATGGGAGCCAGAATAAGCGGAAA
>JAIOTM010000434.1 GCA_021106755.1 Candidatus Cloacimonadota bacterium
AAGAACATAAAAATTTAATCCTGAATATTTTCAAATATGCGATGAAATTTTTAAATCCTTCTCACTACACATCTTCACCACCTTTCTCAAATCCTACTACATTAAATGGGTTTAATGCGATTACCCGACTTGACGTACCTGCCGTGTCGAATAAACTACAAAGTTATCTGGTTATCGAAACGCTATTTACCTAACTTCAAACGGAAATTTACAATGCGGTTGAAGCCGTACTCTACTTCCGCTCCATCCAGAGTTACGGTAATCGCTTCACCTCTTGCATAAACTTCCAGTCTGCTGTCATCTACACCTTTGTCGATTAGATAAGTACGGACTGAGTTACCCCGCTTGATTGATAATGCTTTATTATACTCATCTGAAGAGCGTTTGTCCGCGTGAGCAAAAATTTCCAGATGCATATCCTGGTTGTCGTTGAGGTAACGAACCAATCTGTCTAACTTCATCAACTGGTCTTCAGGAACTTCCCACTTGTTAGTATCGAAGTAGATGTCGGGCAACAGATAGACTTTATCCAGCACTATAACTTTTTCGATAACTTCAGGATCTGGAAGTTCGACTTCGTCGATTTCCAGTTCCGGCAGTGGCTCACGCTCATATTGCCAGGGCATCTTTTCTCTTGGAGGTTGGAAATTCATGTAGAAAGTAAGCTTCTGAGGAACCGACGGTATCTCCAGCATCACATTCTGCGGAAACTGCTCGTCGCAGAAAACAGGCTCCGCACGGATGTTAACTTTTCTGCTTTCGAGATATGACATATCGATTACTAATGGCGTAATGCCTACATAACTGCTGTCCACAAAAATCTTTGCCCTTGTAGGCAAACTCAGGATTTTTATCTCCTTGTTGAACTTACACCCGGGGACAGGACCCCGCCAGTGATACATCCCACAAGCCGACAGAAGTAGCATGATAAAGATAATTATCGGGATGAATCGTTTCATCTTACACTCCCTTTGTTTGTATGTTGTATTCTTTTTCAATAGTTTCACAAATTACCAAGGCAACACGCACCTTTCTGCAACACTGCTCAATCGCTTCAATCGCTTTTTTCCCGTAGGTGGTTATTTCTTCGGGATAGCGATACAGTCGGACAATATGTTTGCTTAAAGCCTGAACATCACCTGCTGGAAATAGCAATCCGTTTTGTTCGTGTTTGATAAATTCTGCCGGACCATATTGCCCGGAAGCAATAACCGCCAGTCCGTTCGCCATTGCCTCTGCCGCGGTTCGCCCGAAAGTTTCCCGTGCTAAGGTTGGCAGTAGAAGAATATTGTGTCGCCTGTACGCTTCGTCCATGTCGTCTGTCATTCCCATAAAATTAACATGGTCTTTAAGCTTCAGGTCGGCTACCAACTGCTTCAGACTAAGCACATAAGCAGAACTACCTGCACCGAGGATTGTACAGCGAAGTTCAGGTGCTTCCGCCACAGCCAGTTGCAACGCCTTTAAGGCTACTTCAATCCCTTTGCGAGGTTCAATTCTCCCGGCAATTAAACACTGAGGTGTACCGATTACAGACTTCCGTGGCGAATGAGTTTCAAATCCTCTGGGTATAACGTATCCTCTTTGAACACCATAGCGTTGCTTCATCGCATCCAGCACCCATTTTGAGGGAGTGGAGACCGGAGTGAACTTTATTTCCCCGCCAATCGTAAAAGGAAAAGCTCGCTTGAGTAACCGTTTAATCGCGGATGCCTTACCGCTCTGATAATAAACATCCATCCAGAAATCACCAATCTCAAACATGTGTGGAATTTTTCTTTCCTGAACAGCGAGTGAAGGTGCGATTGAAATACCTTTCTGGTTCCAGAGATACACGAAATCCGGTCGAATATTCTCTAAACAGCGTTGAATAAGGCGGTAATTATACTTCTCCACAAGATGTTTATCCACAATCCCGCCAGTCGAATAATTAATTGTCCGTAAAAGTCGCAAAGGTTTATCCGGCACCATCTCTAACATTTCAGGGAGGGTTTCCACTCCAAAAGTACTCGTTACTATGTAAACCTCGTGTCCCGCTTCCTTAAGATACGTTGCCGTATCCCGGCAGGAGATTTCGTAACCTCCGCAGATATGCGGTGGGAAGAAATTACTTATCACGAGAATTTTCATATTTACTCAATGCTCAAAAGGTATTGCCCATACTGGTTTTGTTTCAGAGATTCCGCGAGTTCGCGAAGTTGTGCTTTGTTTATGAATCCCATGTTGTACGCGATTTCTTCAATACAGCCGATTTTCAATCCCTGCCGCTCTTCGATAGTACGGATAAACATAGTCGCGTCCGCCATAGATTCGTGAGTACCTGTATCTAACCAGGCATATCCACGACCCATCAGTTCAACTCCAAGATTCTGCTTTTGCAGATAAACCTTGTTCACATCCGTGATTTCCAGTTCACCTCGGGGGGAAGGTTTGATTGTTTTAGCAATTTCAACTACATTGTTGGGATAGAAATAGAGTCCGACAACAGCATAGTTAGATTTAGGGTTCGTGGGTTTTTCTTCAATGGACAGCACCTTGCCTGCATTATTAAACTCTACTACACCATACCTTTCTGGATGCTTGACAGCGTATCCGAAAACGATTGCCCGATTCTCTTCTGTGACTCTGTTTAACGCGTTTATCACTAATCTGGGGACATCGTGTCCATAAAAAATATTGTCACCGAGAATAAGAGCTACATCATCGCCAGCGAGAAATTCCTCTGCAATAATAAATGCCTGAGCAATACCTTCTGGACGAAGTTGCTCCGCGTAACTGAACGAGAGTCCGCAATTGCTGCCATCTCCTAACAATTCACGGAAAAAAGGTAAGTCACGGGGGGTTGAGATAATCAGTATCTCGCGAATTCCCGCCAGCATAAGCACCGATAACGGGTAATAAATCATGGGCTTATCATGAATCGGTATTAGTTGCTTGCTAAGTACCCGTGTTGCCGGATACAGTCTTGTACCGCTACCTCCGGCGAGAAT
>JAIOTM010000350.1 GCA_021106755.1 Candidatus Cloacimonadota bacterium
AAGCAGAAATATCTTTGTTTTTTTTATGGGATGCAATTTGAATGGCGAAGCAGTTCGACTGGTAAGAATTTCTTCTGATTGCAAGGCTTTTTTCTTCTCAGGTCTATTTAAAAACTCTACAGTTCCGTAAAGTGAATCACCTTTTACTTCAGAATTCATAAGCAATACTTTCTTAGAACCTTTAACAATCAAGACATTCTTACCTTTACCAAGCTTTAAAGGTTTCCGCACTCTAACATAATGCGTTGTAGTACAAGCGGAAACCATAAGAAGAAAACTTATCGTTAGCACAATTATTACATTTTTTCTCAAATCGCCACTAATATACATAATTTCAACCCCCTATATTTGTGTTATATGTAAACGAGAACTCCACCATCACCCCACCTACAATCATTCTGGAATACTGATAAACTTTTTCTCTATCACCGCCACTGGCAAAATTATACATGTGCAAATCCTCAAGTCCACGACGAGTCGAAACTTCTATTTACTTCGAATCGTAGTCACTTCGTTCTTTATTCCGTTTTTCTTGAATCAAATCACCAATACGTTTCAATAATTCGTCTTTGTTAATCTTTACTTCGTAGCCATCGAAGCCCAGATTATGAGCACGGTCGCGGCTTTCATCATCGTCAAGTGATGTTACCGCAAGGCAGGGGACATTTTTCAGCCTTTTGTCTTTTCGCACAGCCTTAACAAACTCAAATCCATCTAACCGCGGCATAATAATATCCACGATAAAGAGGTCAAAATTCCCCTCTCTCGCTTTCATAAGCGCGTCAAAACCATCTTCGGCAGTTTCAACCCTGTAGCCGACTTTTTCTAAGTAGCGAGTGTGGAGTGTTCGGAAGAAATGCGTATCCTCAACAACCAGCAATTTTATATTTCTCAGACCTGTGTCGCGGCGTTCCGGTTCTTCCATCGCGGCGATTTCAAATAAATCGGGTAGTAAGATTTTCTCATCATTAATCTGAATAGAACCCATAATAAACTCGACATCAACGGGCTTTACATCAAGTGGAACTTCTACCATATCCAGAAGATTATGAAATCCGAACGCGGGTGGATTGGTCATCTGTGAAGGAATCAGGACATAGTTAACCGGTTGAGGTACTATGCTTTCCTGTTGCTCGACATAGCTATCAAGATTTATCACGCTGAATCGTTGTCCATTATGAAGATAGTAACTTTTGCCACCGATTGTGTCCATACTGTCGGCATCAACAGGTAAGATTCTGTCAATAACATCGGCATCAATTCCGTAGCGACTTCCATTAACACATTCTGCCAGAAGATATTTATGCAGGTCTGTTTCGGGGTGTTCATCGGGTTGTTGTGCTTCTTCCGATGCGGGAAATTGAGGTACGATTGTCTGTAGATTCACTAACAAGGCTACATCGCCCTCTTTAGTTACTGCTGTTCCGCTAACAAGATTGTCACTCCGGTAAAATGGAGGTAGAGGAATAAATGACAGCTTTTCATTCTCTGAAACGCTGTCTGCCAGTAAACAAAAGCTGGCTTCCTTTCCCAGCTTAATACACACTCGTGGTTTGGTGGCTGTAGTTAACGCGAATGCCGGATAGCAACCATCATCGGTAGTTACTTCGTAGTTAGATTGGTCATACGTAAACTGATTCACCGAATAAATGGTACGAACTACAGAACCCGGGACAGCATAGAGTCTGCCATCTGCTTTAAAGAGCAATACATCTTCTATACCTCGGTGAGAAGGAATCATCATCCGAACTTTTACACCAGTTCCATACCGACTCTGGAGAGTTATTGTCCCTCCAAGTTTTTCCACTGCGAAACGGACAGCATCTAATCCAACGCCTTTACCGGAACCATCAGTTGCTTTGCTGAGAGTGGTAAATCGGGGCAGAAAAAGCAGATTCAAAGTTTCGCTAATCGACATACGGTCAGCTTTTTCACGGGAGATTAAACCGTTTCGGACAGCAATTTGTTTAACGTTATCCGCATTGATGCCAGCACCATCATCTTCAAGCTCTACAACAATATTTCCGTTATCACGCCACGCGGTCAATTGTAACTTCCCCGCCGGACTTTTCCCGGCAGTAGTACGTGCCGAAGCAAGCTCAATACCGTGGTCAATGCTGTTTCTTACCAAATGCTGTAACGGCTCGGATATCTGCTCAATAATCAAACGATCGACAAGAATGTCTTTGCCCCGGATTTCAAAATCAACAGTTTTACCAGACTCCCCTGCGAGTTTATCCACAAAACGTGGGAAACGGTTAAACACGGTTGCGAGAGGTTGTAATCTCGCTTCCGCCAACTGCTCCTGAAGCATATCTGCCAGTCTGTCTATCTGCTGTAACGCTGTTTCGGTAGTGATAGGAGATGACGAAGCTTCCTTATTATAGAGCAGTTGATTCTTCTCGTAAACTAATTCGGCAACCGCGTCACTCAGAGTTTGCATTATCCGGGCATCTATCCGAATGCTGTTCCGGTAAAACCTATCACTCAGCGCGGATTTCAGTTGCTCCAGTTTTTTGTAGAAACTGGGACCAACCGCAGATGTCTTTGTTCGTTTTTCCAGTTCAAGAACTTGTGAGACAGGAACATCAATGCTTTCGGCTATTGCCTGTGGTTGCTTTCCCGATATGAGCAGGAAAAAATTGCCTGACGCTGTCGCGGTATGGTCTGCATATACTCCGGCAGACCTTAGAAGACGAATAGTGAAGACAGATATGTCATCCTGAAAAAGCACCGCGTAAAAATGGTCGTCCGCTTCAGAAAGAAAATCCAGCAGGTAGCCCGGTGCTCGAAATAGTGGTCGCTTTGAACTCTTGCTCCAGAATTCAGTTACAGAGGCGGAATTGTCCTTATATTCAGCAATACTCTGAAACGCCCGCGCGTTGGGTTTGAAATCATCGTAGTATAACGACTGGTGCAGAATATCGGCACCATGGTAAAGCAGAATTCGGTCATTATCCGATAAACCTTTCTGAAGCCGGGAAGTCAGCTCTTCCATTATCCTGCAAATCTCACGAGTATGAGTAATGCCGGAAACATCGGCTACGCTTTTGAGCGAATGAAGTGCCCGGTAGATTTCGTCTAAAGTTTCGGCTGTTGAAGCAATTGACTGAGCAAGCTGTAAAAGTGCTAACTCTAACCTGTCAAGCTGGTTTCTCGCTTCATCAAGATAAAAAGCATAATCTTTATCCAAGGTCGCGTCCGTTAAGCAACTTTGGAGTTACGTTATTTTAAAGTAGTCCGTAAGCTTAAACAGATTAAACAGTTGCCGGATATGTCGTGAAGTTTTGATAATCTTGAATTCGATTCCTTTAGAATTGAGTTCTTTATATAGCTTAACTATGAAATTGATACCCAGCGAATCCATCTCGCTGATATTGGAAGCATCGATTGTTACTCCTTTGAAACCGCCTCTCTCGAAAATTTGTTTTTGTGTATCTTTTTCCAGTGTCTCCAGAATAGAAGCAGTTAAACTCCGTGTAAACGAAACTACCAGTGTATCTTTTTCCATGTGCGCTCTCATACTACCTCCGTAAAGTGAAATGCACAATCATAGAATTTTTTTTATTGTACATACGGGATGACAATGACCTGACAATAAGAAGTCCCCGATGATGCTCGCGTAAATCATCTTCATGCTTAATCATGTCCATCATCTGGTTCAAATCAAATCCATTACCTTCGTCGCCTACTACAATTACCAGTTCATGTTTCTCTGACACCATGAGTATGGCAATGCGTATTCGGCTCTCTATGTGTTCCTTGTTACCATGTAATACAGCGTTAGTCATTAGTTCGCGCAAAAGCAAGAAAAGGCGAAACCGCTCTTCTTCTCCTTTAATCTCAGTAACACAATCCACAAACTTGAAAATCTTGTCAACAACCACGTCTATGTGGTGAATTGACGATTTCGCTGTAAAAAAAAGTGCGGAATGAGAAGGAAAACCTTCCAGCAAATTAAAGTAATCGTCAGTATATTTCAGGGCATCCTGTTCTAAAAAGTATTTTCCCGTCAGCATAACAGAGTCTGGAACGCTCGCAATGTCTTCAAAAATCAAAACATCATTGTCAATATCCCCAATTGAGGGATTCTTTGAATAATTGCATAACACGTAGCCCCTGTATGCGAATCTTTCAATATCGCCATTGATAAAGCTATCAAAATCCGGTTGCCTGTCTTGTTGATTCATTGTTATCGGATAACTGCCAGCTTTACTGTCGAGACTGTCTGTCCCGCCCGAACTCGGGCGAAATAGATTCCGCTGGAAACAGTTTGCTGGTTAGTATTTTTTCCATCCCATACTAAAGAATGGTTACCACTAACCATAGTTCCGGCGTACAATACTCTAATCTTCTGTCCTTTGATATTGAAAATCGCGGCATCAATCCTGGTTGCTGAATCTAACTTCATAGCAAACGATACCGGAGCATTCCGCGAAACAGGATTTGGCATCACTTGCAACGAAGTGATTACCTTTGGCTCAGGCTCATCACTAATAGACGTTGTATTCAAAATGTCAACAGTAACAAAGTCTGTGTTATTATCAGAGAACCTGAGAGTGGCAGTACTCCAGTCATGGTCTGTCCAGAAACTGAAGCGAACTGAATCGGAGTAGTCCTGAGATTCGGGAACAAGTGATTCAACAGTACCATCGTCAAAAACAATTTCTCTGACAAGCGGGAAATTTTCCTCAGCGTCTAAGTAGTAGCAACTGATATAACAGGAAGCTGGTCCGGCAGGAACAACCTGCGGTAACAGAAGTTGTGGTATAGTGTTCTGCGAGGGAGTAAAAGCGAATCGTTTCATGTGGAATACAGCAACTTCCGCCATATCCGTCATAGTAACGTTCATCTGTGTCCCGATATCGATTAGCATAGTAAGTGCTATTACACCAATAGTATTGGTATTACTTGGCCAAGGACCCCATTCAGGGTCAGAGGTAAGATCGTTTAAATCGCAGGAAAGAATAAGGGTGTCGTCACCGGAAAGTTCGTTGGTCTGAATATCGGCAATCTGGGTAAAGCTGTTAAAATCAATGTTTTGGTAATCAATTAATGCTCCAGCATCCACCTTGTATAATCCAGGGCCAATAACTCCGACATCCAGTGTGTGCACCATAACATAAGCAGTAGAGTCCTGCAACAATGTTTCAGGATTTACTAACACTGATAGATAAATATAGGCTTCTGCCGCAAAAAGGTTGAAAACGGGGAATCCGCCTCCATTATTCATAATACCTACATATATTCGATTGTCAGACATACCGCTATACTCTTCAATTATATCAAGATGGGTATAGCCAGTGTTGGTGGGTTCGCCTATAGTATCGGTGGATACGAAAGCGTAGTTAACGAGTTGATTTTCGTTGGTTGTCGCGCCAAAATAACCCGGCATTAAGAAAGTGAAACTATCCTGATGTGCCCTGAGACGAATAGACTGTTCGCCTGTTGGTTCCGCAGGAATCGCCGCTTCGAAAGTAAGCCCGGAAGTATTTGTCATCGGGGCAGCCTGCCATCCACTGGCAGATGAGTAAAGCAATTCGGGTTGAATCGCGTAGCCATCGATGGTTTCGCAACGGAATATGGATTCCTGATTTGATGTTTCACCACTAATCCGAAGATTGCTCCATAAGCTGATGTCCACAAACTGAGCAGCGAGACCCGCTGTCAGTAAGAACAAGAGCACGAGTAAAGTATTACGTTTCTGCATACGTTCCTCCTACAGTAAATTTGTAATAGGTTTGAGTGACGTCAAGCTTTTTTACGATTGAAACAGGTGTGTCTGATTTTTCGGATGAAATCCTGCTCATTTTAACCATGAAAAGAATTGAAAAAACACTTGCCAGTATAACTGAATCCACCATTTTACATTTGGAGTAACACTAATGAAAAAATTTACACTCGCGGCAAATTATCAACCAACCGGAGATCAGCCGCAGGCAATTAAAGAGCTTGTGCAAGGTGTTAAAACCAATCAGCAATACCAGACCCTGCTGGGTGTTACCGGGTCGGGTAAAACTTTTACGATGGCAAATGTTATCGCAGAATTAAACCGACCTGCTATCATCATTTCCCATAATAAGACACTCGCGGCACAACTATATGGTGAGTTTAAGCTTCTGTTCCCGAATAACGCGGTTGAATATTTCATCAGTTATTACGATTATTACCAGCCCGAAGCCTACATACCCGGCAAAGACCTCTATATTGAAAAAGATTCCGATATAAACAAGGAAATCGACAAGCTGAGACTTCATGCTACCATGTCGCTGATGGAACGGCGGGATGTTGTGATTGTCGCCAGTGTTTCCTGCATTTACGGCTTAGGAGTTCCTGAAAAATACAGGGAAGCCCACATCCGCCTCAGTCGAGGTGATGTGATTGAGCGAGACAAGCTCATTGCTCAATTAGTGAAAATCCATTACGGACGCAACGATATTGCTTTTGAGCGGGGAGCTATCCGGGTTAAAGGCGATATTGTCGATATTTACCCCGCTTATATGGAAAACTCGGTGCGGGTTGAGTTCTTCGGAGACGAAATTGAGCGGATATCCAGAATAAATCCAATCGACAACAGAGTGCTGGAGGAGTGCGACTCCTACCCCATTTATCCCGCAAATCATTTTATTACTACCGAAGACCAGCAGAAACGAGCAATGATAGCTATTGAAGCGGAGATGAAAGAGCAGGTCAAATATTTTCTTGCCGAGAATAAATTTATCGAAGCTCAACGCATCGAACAGCGTACAAAGTACGATTTGGAAATGATTAGCGAACTTGGATACTGCTCCGGCATAGAAAACTACTCGCGACACCTTATTGGCTCACAGCCGGGAGAGCCGACCTTTTGCCTGCTCGACTATTTTCCCGATGACTATTTGATGTTTATTGATGAGTCCCATGCCTCTATCCCCCAGATAAACGCGATGTTCGGCGGCGATTTCACCCGCAAAAAAAATCTCGTTGAATATGGCTTCCGACTACCTTCCGCTTATGATAACCGTCCGCTGAAGTTCCATGAGTTCGAAGACCATATAAAAAATGTAATCTTTGTCTCAGCCACACCCGCTAATTATGAAATGGACAAAACGCAAGGCGTGTTTGTCGAACAGGTAATTCGACCCACCGGGCTTGTCGATCCGGAGATAGAAATAAAACCGGTTAGCACTCAGGTCGATAATCTTCTCGAACAGATTCGGGTACGCACCGCGAGAAAAGAGAAAGTATTGGTAACCACTCTTACAAAGCGTATGTCCGAAGATTTAACGAAATATCTGACAGATGCCGGAGTTCGGGCACGTTATCTTCACAGCGAGATTCAAACAATTGAACGCTCGCAAATTATTCGTGATTTACGTCTCGGTAGCT
>JAIOTM010000295.1 GCA_021106755.1 Candidatus Cloacimonadota bacterium
GAGAACGGCATCGACATCTGAGCCGGGGGTTTGAGATCGAATTTAATCTTAACAGCAGATATCAAATCGCAAAGACCATCGTATCCACGCATGACTGCCCATGGATAATACACATTTTCATATATCACTGTATCATAGTCGATACTCGTACCGGGGGCGTAACCATGAAGCTCGAAACCATTATCTGTGCGCTGAGACATGAATGTTCCGTTTCCACCGATACCAATTACAGTATTGATTTGAGTTGTGTCCCAGATTGACGCTATGTTAACATCGTGATGGTTACGCATCGTTATTTTAGGGCGGACAAGCATGTGCAAGAGGTGATGCCCCAGGTTAGTGTAGCGAATCATTACGGTGTTGGACTTGCTGTCTAACATAATTTCTTTCATAATCATGATGAAATTGTTATGAGGCAACGATGAGTAGAGGAACACCGGATAGGGGCGAAGCCAGGATTTGACTAAGTGGAAAAACCCTTCTGGATAGATGCAATTGCTGTAGTTCGTATTATCCATGTAAAAATCTTCGCCACGCCACTCTACCCGTTCTTCAAGACCAGCAAGCAGATGCCGCCTTTCTAACTCTTTGTATCCCCCGATAAGCAGACCGTGGTATTTTCGTTGGTTGACTAAGTTGCCTGTTCCCAACGCGTAACCACCCAATTGATTGGTGAGTATCCATTCGTGATGTTGTGTTTCCAGAAAATAATCGGACATTCAGTCTCCTTTTTGCATACATGTATCCAGATGACATCAAAAATTAGCTTAGTAACAGTTTTTTGCAAGGTTTATTTCAGCAAATAGTAGTTATTATTAATCACACTGATATATATTGAAGGAATGAGTGGTTTTGTCAAAGAAATATTGCCGGAAAGCTTTTCTCAGATAAAATCATTACACTATAACAGAGCAGACTTCGGGCTACCCTTTTTGTAACAAAAATGGCGTCCATTACGGACGCCATAAGTACGACAGCGTAACTTATTTTATAGATTTACGTTGATTACTTCTTTTACTTCAGGGATTTCCAGTTTTACAAGGCGTTCTACTCCTTGCTTCAGTGTAAGGGTTGCCATAGGGCAACCGTGACAGGCTCCGGTCATTTTTACTTCGACAACATTGTCTTCGCGTACGTTTACTAACTCAATATCACCACCGTCTGCCTGAATAGAAGGACGGATTTTATTGAGAACTTCCTGAATCTTTGCTTTATCAATCATGATTCCTCCAATCAATTTTCATATCATACTAAAATATTTTATGAAGATTATCTGTAAAGCAAGAATTATCAAAAGAAGATGTTCAAAAAATGGGGAGATTTTCCTTGACCTTAAAACTGCTAATATCTGATTGGAGTCAAAACTTAATACTAAGGAGAATACAATGAAAAGAAAGGTTCTTATAATGGGAGCTGCGGGAAGAGATTTTCACAATTTCAATACTTTTTTCCGAGGCAACGAAGATTATGATGTAGTTGCTTTCACAGCTACTCAGATTCCAGATATTGATGGTCGGAAATACCCGACTGAATTAGCAGGAAAATTGTATCCCGAAGGCATTCCAATTTACGCGGAAGATGATATTAAAGAACTCATCATGAAATACAACATTGATGTAGTACTGTTTGCTTACAGTGATGTCCCTCACGAACGCGTGATGAACAATGCTTCACTTGTTAACGCTTGTGGCGCGGACTTCTGGCTGATGGGTGCAAAAGAAACTCAGGTTAAAACCACCAAACCTCTCGTGAGCATCACTGCTGTTCGTACAGGTTGTGGTAAGAGTCAGACTACCCGTGCAGTTGTTAAAGCCCTGAAAGCTAAAGGACTGAAAGTTGTTTCCATACGGCATCCAATGCCTTATGGCGATCTTGTAAAACAGAAAGTTCAACGTTTCGCGTCTCTCGAAGACTTGAAAAAACACGATTGTACAATTGAAGAAATGGAAGAATATGAGCCACATATCAGCATGGGCAGCATTATTTATGCTGGTGTTGATTACGAGGCAATCGTCCGCGAAGCTGAAAAAGAAGCTGATGTAATTATATGGGATGGCGGTAATAACGATATTAGTTTCTACACTTCGGATAAAAAGTTAGACATCGTGGTTGTCGATCCCCATCGCCCTAATCATGAGATTAGCTATTTCCCCGGCGAAACAAACTTACGTCTTGCCGATGTGATTGTTATTAATAAGATGGATACTGCTGATTTTGAAGGAATTCAAATCGTTCGCGAAAACATCCACGAATTCAATCCTGACGCAATTGTTGTTGATGGTGCTTCTCCATTGACTGTTGACAAACCGGAAATCATCAAGAACGCCCGCGTTCTTGTTGTCGAAGATGGTCCTACCCTTACTCATGGTGAGATGGAATACGGTGCTGGCGTTGTTGCCGCTCATAAGTTTGGCGCGGCAGACCTCGTTGACCCTCGTCAGTGGGCAGTTGGCACAATTGACGAAACTTTTGAAAAATATCCGGATATCGGTATTCTTTTACCTGCTATGGGTTATGGCGAACAGCAGATAAAAGACCTTGAAGAGACTATCAACGCTGTAGATTGCGATGCTGTTGTTGTCGCGACTCCGATTGATCTTGGTCGCATTGTCAACATTAAGAAACCATACACAAGAGTTGGATACGACCTTCAGGAAATTGGTAAACCTACCCTATCCGAAATCCTTGACCAAAAAGGTTTCTGAGAGTAATATTAATTCATAAGGAGGTCTGTTTGTTCAGGTCTCCTTTTTCTTTTTCAAACCCAATCAGCCCATTTTGTGCTGTCAGAGTGGATTCTTTTATTAAATCTTAAATGATTGAAGGGGGGATAATGTCTCATAAAGCGGTTCTCGCTCTCGGTGGAAATGCGATTATCAAACCAGGGCAAGATGGAAATATTTTCGAGCAGTTTGTTAACACGCGTCACTCGCTTGAAGGCGTAGTAGAGCTTGTTCGTCAGGGATACCAACTTGCTATCACCCACGGCAACGGTCCTCAGGTTGGCAACCTCTTAATTCAGCAGATGGCAGGAATTGACAGGAATATACAGCCAATGCCGTTAGGCGTACTCAACGCCGCAACTGAAGGTACAATGGGATACATGATTGAGCAGTCATTGCAAAACCTGCTGACCAGGCTTGCTATTCCCCGCAAAGTTGTTACAATTCTCTCGCAGGTTGTTGTAGATAAAAACGATCCCAGTGTGTCCAATCCAACGAAACCAGTAGGTCCATTTTTCTCTAAAGAAGTAGCTGAAAAACTACAACATGATTATCAATGGTCGATGAAAGAAGATGCCGGACGAGGATTCCGACAGGTTGTACCATCTCCCATGCCGATTGATATTGTGCAGATTGACCTCATCCGAAATCTGGTTGATTCTAACGAGATTGTGATTGCCTGCGGCGGGGGAGGGATTCCTGTTTATGTTGATGACCACGGGGTGTATGAGGGTTTCGATGCTGCTGTTGATGAGGATTTCGCCCCTGCTATGTTAGCGGCATAAATTGATGCTGATTGGCTGGTAATCCTTAACGGAGTTGACAAAATATGCGTTAATTTCGGAAAACCTGTTCAGAGCGAGATAGACACTCTTACTGTGGCAGAGGTTTGAGAATATTACAATAATGGTCAGTTTGGAAAGAGCAGTATATGACTAAAAATGC
>JAIOTM010000192.1 GCA_021106755.1 Candidatus Cloacimonadota bacterium
AACTGAAAATCGCTATTAAACACGGTGCCGATAGTGTTATGGATTTGTCCACCGGAGGGCGACTGGATTTTATATTGGAAAATATGCTCAAAAATTCAACAGTCATGTTAGGTAATGTGCCTATATACAGCGTTATAGCCAACCTTGCCCAAGAAGATAAAGACCTTCTTGCTATGACTCCCGATATGCTTTTTGAGCAAATTGAGAAACAGGCAAAAATGGGTGTAGATTTCATGACTGTTCATGCCGGAATATGTCGCCGCTCATTATCTTTTCAGAAAGATGATGATCGTCTGATGGGTATCGTCTCACGGGGTGGCTCTATGGTAAAACGCTGGATGCGCTACTACAAACCGGAAAACCCACTCTACGAACAATTTGACCGCTTGCTGGACATCTGCGTTAAATACGATGTTACTCTTAGCCTCGGTGACGGGATGCGTCCCGGTGCACAAGCCGATGCCACTGACCGCACTCAGATTGCGGAATTGCTTATCCTTGGTGAGCTTGTGGATAAATGTCGTGCTCGTGGAGTGCAGGTTATGGTCGAAGGTCCGGGGCATGTGCCATTAGATCAGGTAGTAGCTAATGTGTTACTTGAGAAGAAGGTATGTAAAGACGCTCCTTTCTATGTGTTAGGACCACTCACAACAGACATAGCTCCCGGCTACGACCATATAACCGGAGCTATTGGCGGAGCACTTGCAGCCGCAAGCGGGGTGGATTTCTTATGTTATGTAACTCCGGCAGAACACTTATGCTTACCAACTGAAGATGATGTGCGCGAGGGAGTTATCGCTTCCCGAATTGCAGCCCATTCCGGCGATATAGTCAAAGGTGTAAAAGGGGCAATAAATATTGATAACCGCATATCAAAAGCACGGCGCGAATTTGACTGGAAAACCATATATGAGTGCGCGATAGATCCTGAGTTAGCGAGAGACAGAAAAGAAAACTCAGAGAGCGCGGGTGAAGACCACTGTACAATGTGCGGTCGGCTTTGCGCGGTGAAAACTGATACCCAATCGGATAAAGAGAACAAGAAGATATAAGATTTATCTTAAATGATTTACCCGGCGGGAAGTGCTGTCGAAAAGAGTAATCTGACAGTTGCCTGAATATCATCAGGGAGGAAGGCGAAATTCTTTTCCTTTTTGAGTGTTACAATCGGCTGACGAATCAGAATTCCGGTAACATTTCCCCAGAGGGTTGCCGCCAGAATTTCCGCGCCGTAACGCTTTGATATAGACCCGTCTTTCTGCCCCTCTTTAATCACCTGAACAAATATGGAGTTTATTGCGTCTATTTCGTTCTGCATTTCCCGAAACATTTCGCGACTGCTATCACATTCATTCCGGTGCATGGCAAAAGTTTGTATTACCTGAAAATGTTTAGGGTAACGTTTGAAATACCGATAGTTGTCGTCTATAAGTTCCAGCAGGCAGACAAGCCCTGTCTGTTTACTCTCAGAAATTCTCAGAAACCTGTTCTTCAGTCGCCGCATTATTGTATGACAAATCGCCAGACACAACTCCGACTTGCTTGAGAAGTAGTTATAGATAGTTCCTTTAGCCATACCCGCGAGAGCCGCGATTTCTTCGATTGTAGCACGATGAAATCCTTTCTCAAAGAAGATTTTTTCGGCTGCGGAAATAATGGCGTTGATTTTCTTTTTCTTTTCCCGGACACTATGTTTCTTCATGCTTATACCTTTTTCTATGCTCATCAGGCTTTAACTTACTATGAGATTATCCAAATCAGAAGCATTTCAGCGTTTTTCTTTGCTGTACTTGATAGCCGCTTCGATGAAACCTGTAAATAGTGGGTGTGGTCGATTGGGACGCGATTTGAATTCAGGATGAAACTGCACTCCGATGAAGAAAGGATGTTCTGGGATTTCAACAATTTCTGCCAGTAATCCATTCATGGATGTACCACTAACGACCATTCCCTTCTGCTCAAGTTTTTCCCTGAATTTGTTGTTAAACTCCCAGCGGTGACGATGCCGTTCAAAAACCAGAGGTTCATCGTAGAGTTGTTCTGCCAACGATTTCTCCTGAAGCTCACACGGATACGCGCCGAGACGCATATTGCCGCCATACTGCTCCATATAACTGTGTTCTTCCATCAGGTAGATGATAGGATACTTTGTCTCTTCGTCAAATTCGGTGCTGTTAGCATTTTTAAGATTACACTCATGCCGGGCAAATTCGATTACGGCAGCCTGCAAACCAAGGCATATCCCGAAAAAAGGAAGTTTCTGTTTACGGGCGTATCGCACTACCTGCACTTTTCCTTCCAATCCCCGCATACCAAATCCACCTGGAACCAGTATAGCGTCTGCTCCTTCAAGCCTTTTCTCCAGATTCTTCTGTTTGTAACTCTTCTCTGTGTCCACCCACCGGATATTCAGCTTCACTCGATGGAAGGCTCCGGCGTGAATAAGCGATTGCTCAATGCTCCTGTAAGCGTCCTGATGTGTTACATACTTACCGCAAACCGCAATAGTGATTTCCTCCTTAGCCGTATTCATCCGCTCTACGAAATCATCCCAGACGGTCATCTCCATTGGTTTGCATTCTAAGTGAAAGTGTTTACAGATGATTTCGTGAAGTCCTGCATTGCGGAAAACCTGCGGTACTTTGTAGATGTTATTCACATCGTAAGCGTTTACTACATGTTTTTTAACAACATTGGTAAAGAGGGCAATCTTACTCTTGATTTCGTCATCGAATTTTTTTTCGGAGCGACACAAAAGCACATCCGGCTGAACACCTATCTCACGTAATTTATATACGCTGTGTTGTGTAGGTTTAGTCTTGATTTCACTAGCAGCCTTTACAAACGGAACATAGGTCAGCAAGACAAACATGCTGTTTTCGATTCCGATTTCTAGCCGAAGCTGACGAACCGCTTCAACAAAAGGTAAACTCTCTATATCGCCGATTGTACCCCCGATTTCAACTATCACAATATCACAATCTTTTTCCAGAAAACGGATGTTATCAATAATTTCATTGGTAATATGTGGAATCACCTGCACTGTTTTGCCAAGGTAAATTCCTTTACGCTCTTTGTTTATTACACTCTCGTATATTTGCCCGGAAGTAGTGTTGGAATGTTTTCCCATATCTTTATCTACGAAACGCTCGTAATGACCAAGATCTAAATCAGTTTCAGCCCCATCTTCGGTAACGAATACCTCACCATGCTGGAACGGACTCATAGTGCCGGGATCAACGTTGATGTAAGGGTCTAACTTAATCACACTTATCTTATACCCCATGCTCTTGAGCAATAAACCGATTGAAGAAACAGCGATGCCTTTCCCCAAAGAGGAAATAACACCACCCATCACGAAAATAAACTTAGACATAAATTATATCTCCTTTAATATTATCAAAATCATTACTTTTAATATAGCCTCGGTTAAAGAGAATCAAAGGCTCACCTGACACGTCTTTGCTAATCAGCATCACCCCGCCGTTACGGACTTTGTCAAAATGAGCACAGCCAGTATATTGGTGCAGTTTGTCGTTGATTCCGAGGGCAAAATGAATATCGTTGTCAGCATTCATCAGCACGTTTTGCAGTTTATTGTTACCTTTGTTTTCATCAGCAAAACGCACGACTTCGATAACGTCCTGATTAAAAAGAACTTCCACGTTATGCCATATTGTGTTATTGTAATAAACATGCTCTGCCTGAAAAACACCATGAAGGGAATCGGTGCGCCAGGATAAGTGACCGGCAGGCATAACGATATGGTTGCTCTCGAATAACTTCGCTTCGTTGGCGGAAGATTTTACCAGGCTGAAATCCAGACGGTTTTCACCATTTTCAATATAAAGTCCACTTGTATGGTGAAGAATCCGGTTTAACTGCCCCGCAATGTCTGTCAGTCGCTTGTAATCGCAGTTGAGACTCTCGTAATATGCCTTCTCAAGCACATCATAGCTGATATTCCAGTATGTAGCCAGCGACTGAGTAGGAAATCCGAGATACATCACTTTTTTACCTTCCCGCTCAATTATATCGTGGAACTCGCGGGAATAGCGGGAGAGAATTACCAGTTGTTCTTGTGGCGCGTCTGAGAAAACAGAAGGATTATTCTGCCAGCCAACATCTATAATGCAGTCTAAAGCTTTAACCCATTGCAGATAATAGCTATTTGGAAGCTCCCAACAGGCATCGCTGATTTCCCTGAAAAACCGTTGTTGCAAATTGGTTGTGCTTATCTCAACAACTGGAAACGCCCGTTTTTTGCGGATAGTCATAGCCAGTTCTTCAATCAACGGGATTGGTCCCGGATTATTGAAACCATTTGCATCGCCGATATTGTCTAATTCGCCAGAAATGCAAACAACCTTGCCAGCACTGATATTGAGTACTGC
>JAIOTM010000026.1 GCA_021106755.1 Candidatus Cloacimonadota bacterium
AAAATTAGTTTTGGAAAATGCGAGTCTGGTAGTAGCGAGAGCAAATATCACCATTACTGTCATTAATATCCAATTGTGAAATACTATTGTAACTATCATCCAGACAACGAATATTATTATCCCGAATAGTTTTTGCCCCGCGAAATAATGACCAACTCCAGGTAGAATAAAATTGAGCAAATACGCGGTAAAAAATCTTCTCATAGGTATTCTTGTCATTATACCTCCGGTAATTCAAAAGCTATAATCAAAACAGCTTAGTGCTTATTTTTTCAATAGCCCTTTGAGTTTATGCAAATCGGTCTTTATCTTTTGTCTGGTTTCTTCTCTGGTCTGAGAAAAATTTATTTCAGGTTCGATTTTCGCGGGAGCTTTACGTTCTGCTGTCAGTCTGGTTTTTGCCCCTTCAATAGTATATCGTTGGTCGTGCAGCATATCCTGAATCCGGCGAATAAGCTCAATATCCTCTTGAGTGTATTTGCGGTTGCCGCCTCTGGTCTTACGGGGACGCAACTGACGAAATTCCTTTTCCCAATATCTGATGATATGTGGTTTAAGGTTCAGCAGATTGCAAACCTCGCCAATCGTGTAATAATACTTAGTATTCATTGTGATAATGTACCGCCAAAATTCAGATAACGTTTAAATAAAGCCGCTACAAAAAGAATCAGACCGAGAATTCCCATAACCGGAGCAAACCAGTATCCCCCCCGAACAAACAACGTCTTTATTTCACATTGAATAAACGGCGCGATTATGACTGTTTTGTCAAACAATTTTGTTGAGTGCTGGATTTTGCCATTGGGACTAACAGAGAAGGAGTAACCGGAATTCGCAACCCTTACAAATTGTCGCCGGATTTCCACCGCCCTGAATTTTGTCATCATCGAATGCTGGTATGGTCCCGCGGAGCGGCGGAACCAGGCATCGTTAGTGATATTTATTACAAAATCTGCTTCAGCGATAGCACGGCTCAGGCGGGGAAATAGAATTTCAAAGCAAATCAGCGGAGAATATTTAATACCGTTTACAGAGTAATAAACAGGCTTTGTACCATATTGAAAATTTGCCTGCCCCATCTGAATATTCCACAACAGTGGTATGGTATCCAATAGCGGCGTCCGTTCGCCAAATGGCACAAGTAAAATTTTGTAGTAGGGATTATCAATTGTTTCATCAGGATTTACCTGAGCGGCGGCGTTATAGTATAGATAAAGTTCATGGTGATTACGTGGGGCGTAATCAAAATGTGGGAATCCTGTAAATATCGGGGTTGAAAGCTTCCGACTCAATTTCTTAACGAATCTGTTTCCGTGTACATCACGCAGTACTGTAAGTGGTACAGCACTTTCAGGCCAGATAATAAGAGATACACCGCTTTCTGCCGCTTGCTCAGACATATCGGAATACAGGATAAGGATTGAATCAAGACGCGAGCTTTCCCACTTCAGATTTTGGGGAATACTTGGCTGCACCAATCCAAACGTAGTTTCACTTTCTGTTACAGGTAGTGTTTTCTGGCGAACAAGTCCGAAGGTAAACCATAGAGCTATCAAAATCAGCAACAGAATTATATTCTGGCGGGGACGAATCGGGAAATAGTATAATGCCATGTTAACGATTATTACTATGGTGGATACAAGAAATACTCCGCCCAATTCTGCGACCTGAATAAGGGGTGTATAATTGGCGAGAGAATATCCGGCGTTAAACCACGGAAATATTAATGGACCGTAATTCTGAATAAACTCAAAACCAATCCAGAGACAGAGAAAACCGAAAAGTTTATAGCGAGGCAGGCTTTGCCAGATTATCTTCATTAATCCGAACAGAATTGAGAAATAGACCCAAAAAAGAAAATAGAGTCCTAGCAAGGTTCCGGCACCAACCGCGAGAACAACCCAGAATCCGCTGACTAACGAGGTTGTGGGTAATGTTATCCAGTGAAGTGTGGTACTTGTATAGAGTAGAGAAAAGATTAATCCGAACCGAATATTTCTTTGGAATTTGGTTGATTCGTTGAGCCATGAGAAGAGGGGAATAAAGGCGAAGAATATTAAGAATCCAAGATGTAACGGTAATCTGCTTAGTCCAAACAAAAGACCGGATAATGCGGGTTTCACCCACCAATAGGAGAATTCTCTATTGATTCGCATCACTCAACCGGAATACTTCTATACAATTTGGATGTAAAATAATGCAGAATGAATTGCAAACCAGAGTCGTATTTATTGGGTCGGCACTGGCATACAGCACTTTATTTTCAATGGTAACGCGGTGAGGAAGACTGGTTATTACGCCATATCTTTGAGTTATTTGAACCCATCCCTTATGTTCCGCGAGAAATTGTCCTAAATTATCATAGACGAGAGTGGAATTATTTGCTTTATCATATACCCAAATAGTGTTGCGGTTACAAGAAAGTTGCTCAGGCTCCGACAAATCAAATCTACCGAAACTACGTTGCGCACTGGATTGTTCAATAAGTATCAATTCTGAAGATGCCCTGTCGTACAGGACGATTTCTCCGTTGAGATTGGCTGTCAGCAAAACAGGTTCGCCAGTATTTTCAAGAGGAATGTCTGCTACCCAGTGTCCCTCTTTATCATACTTGCGTATCACTCTCTTAAATGAATCCAGAGCAAACAGATACTCTTCGGGAGAGAGAGCGATGTCCGCGAGTTTACCGAAATTATCTTTCCCGAATCCCGCTCCACCAATTTTGTTGATTAGTTTTCCGTTTCGATAGAAAGATGTTGGCTTTGGTTTAGATATTTTGATAAATGTGTATGCAGCAGTAATCCCGAAAGGGATTTAACAATAGTAACCATAGGTTCAACCTATGGAAGTAATAAGACAGATAAAAAAAGAACTCCGTTAGGAGTTCAACACCATTCGGTGTTGATGTTTTTATTTTCATATAGTATCCACAAGTTGCACAT
>JAIOTM010000170.1 GCA_021106755.1 Candidatus Cloacimonadota bacterium
CCGAACGCCGGCATATCTGAGATGTCCGCCACATTACAGCCGCCTTGAAATCTTCTTCCTGATCTCGGTTATCAAAACAGAGCGTCACTCCTTCTTTCTCCTGCAACTGCTGGAACGCGGCGGGAAAATCACGCGAATCCATAGTAAGGAACGCCCGTGCGACCCGGTCCACCATTGTCAGCAAATCCGGTCGATGCACCATTCTCCGAAGATTTTTGTGTATGCTGAAAACCATACTGCTGCCTACAAATGAAATATCAAATCGGCAAGGCAGATTTCGATGCTGGAATATTGTTGGCTGGGTAGCAAGCGGAAGATAGTCCACATGCGGATAACCTGCTTTTCTGACATCGGAAATATAATCTCTGTCCCAGACAAAGATATTACAATAATCAGAGATATTCTGCTCGAATCCTGACAAAATAACGGTGGGACTATCAACAAACCAGGAAACATAAGGCATACATAATTGAGTGAGTAGTTCAGTGAGACGACCTTCCTGATCAAAACCAAGATGATTTACCGTAAGAATAAAATCGGGGCGGAAAGCGGCAATCTCGTTGAGGATATTACGGATAAATTCGCTATAATCATACTGCTCTTTATCAATATGGATATAGCGTACTTCATGTCCGGCTTCCTGTATTCCAAGTAAACACTCTTTTGTCAGCACATACGAGGAATCAATGAAAATCACCTTCAGTTGATTATCCTGAAATTTTGGATAACTCCAGCGAGCACTTGTCTGAAACGCCGGAACACCATTCAATCTGTTCTTAATGCCATCGAAATAAAGACTATGTAGCTTCAGCCGCTGTCGGTTTTCAAAGAAAGAAATAGAATCGCTTAACTCTAACAGAGGAGGCAACTCAAATTCGTCCCAGCCAATGTAAAAAAAGACTCTCGCAGGCAATGTCTCAAGATTAATATAATGCAACGCACTGTTGAACAGGTGTTTATCTGGTTCAATAACAACGATACGGGCATTAGGAAATTTCTCCGCGAGAGGTGTTAAAGCATATCCCAGCCCCATACCGGAAACTACGATAGCCGCAGAGTCAGACTCAAATGCTTCAACCTGCTTATTTGCTTCTTTAAGAGGAAAATAAGTACTGTGAAGAGTAACGCGTTCGTCTGTGCCGGAATAAACAAGCCCCGGAACATCTTCGCGACTTTTAAGTACTTCATAATGGAGCGCGAACCGACAGAAACCGGGTTTTATCCTGAATCTTTCTGGTTGGGTAGCAATAAACTCGTAATTCTTCTGAAAAAAGGTTTGTTCAGACAACATGACTCTTTCCTTAAATAAAACCCGGCGTATAAAAACGCCGGGCTGAATGGTTTCTTGTTTCATAGAAGATTATACTTTGAACACTCCAAAGTCAACAGTAGAAATTTCTCCGGGGCGCTCTGGTTTCATAAAAACAGTGTTTTTAAATACATCGCTACGGAAAATCTCTTTTTTATCTTTAAGCAAGACAAAATAGATGTCCGGAGTTGTTTCTCCGGTGACGATAAGGTTAGACAGAATATCAATCCGTCCTTCTTCATCTAACGAAGGTGCGTCAATAAAGTCATCCGCGAACACATCTTTATCCATTACTTTAGCCCAGTATTGCGTGCCGGTAATCGGTTTCCCTGTTGTTTTATCAACAAACTGATCGATAATTCTTATCTCCTGGTCCATTGTTCCTCCTTAGTATATTATACTCTTTTTAATTAAATAACTTCTGTCTTGTTTTGTCAAGTCCTTTCTCAGCTATCATGCCTGCTTTCATTTTTTCAGGAAGATTTGGTTATACTGTTTATCACGCTCCATGTTGCACTTTACATCTGAAGAAATCCTCGATAAAATCAGAGTACCTTTTGCCGGATTTCTGGTTCGGATAACGTCGGAACCACCGTTCCTTTCTGAATCCTGGCAGTTTCCCAAAATTATCATATTGTCAAAGTAACAGAATTGTCGCTCAAAATCTTCCGAAGATGTCTTATTCAGCAAGTAAGTTCTCTCTATCGGAACACTTTGTCCTTTTAGCGATTCTATAACAAAGTACCAATCTTCAATCTTAATCCTTTACACTATTTGGTGTTTTATGAATTTGGGAGTGAGGTAAAGATGAGTATTGCGGCTCTGGCGGGTATAACCCACCACTTCGATAAAGATAATTTGTTTAATCATGTATCGCTCACAATTGAGCGTAACAGTCGCTTTGGTCTTATTGGCAGAAACGGCACAGGCAAGACAACCTTGTTTGAAATGCTTGCCGGAAACCTTAAACCTGTGTCTGGCAGCGTGCATGTGGCACGAGGCAGAAAGATTGCCTACTTAACGCAGGAGCCATGCCTTCCCGAAGATAAAACCCTCTATGAAGTTGTACTTTCTTCGCGGCAGGATATACTTCAACTGACAGAGGACTTACGAAACGCGCGTGAACTTGTCAGCCACAATCCTTCTCCTGCGAATCTGCTGAAGTTAGGAGAAGCAGAGCATGAGTTCGAGTTTGCTGGTGGCTATCAGGCAGAGCAAACACTTAAGTATATTCTGTTAAATCTTGGTTTGCTGGAAACGTTCTGGCATCGTCCAGTAAAATCTTTCAGCGGAGGCGAGAAAACACGCATACAATTAGCGGCAATCCTCGCGACAGATTTCGATCTTCTTTTATTAGACGAGCCTACCAATCACCTTGATATTTCAATGATTATCTGGTTAGAAAATTTCCTCTTAAACAGCAACAGACCATACATAATAATCTCCCACGACCGCCATTTTCTCGACAAAACCGTTACTTCAATCTTAGAACTCAGACACGGTAAGCTACACTCCTGGGGTGGTAATTACAGTCAATATCTGGCAGAATACGAGCGGCGGAACGAACTTCAGGAGAAAGAGTACAAAGCACAGCAAAAATTTATCAACAGGACAGAGGATTTTATCCGCCGCAACATGGCTGGACAAAAAGTAGCAATGGCAAAATCACGCTTGAAAATGCTGAACCGCATGGAAAAAATTGACAGAGTATCCAGAGAAAAAGATGTAAAAATTCGCTTCTCCCCTGCCTCCCGTAGCGGCAACGATGTTTTTCGGTTAGAAGAAGTTGGCTTTGGTTTCGGTGATGAAACTCTTGCCAGAAAGATTAATCTAAACGTGTTTCTCGGTGATAAAATCGCTATAATTGGTAAAAACGGTTGCGGAAAAACTACGCTACTCCGAATACTCAACG
>JAIOTM010000454.1 GCA_021106755.1 Candidatus Cloacimonadota bacterium
CATACCCATATAGAAGTTTGTCGCTGTTTGCTCACGAAGCATAATACCATTTACACCCGCTACAAACGCGAACTGAGATGTTGTAATAAAGAAGGCACTGTTGGGATCGTATGTATCGGGACGACCAGCTTCGTAGTGGGCTTCTTTAACGATTTCCTGAGCAATCGGGAGAACAATATAGTCGCGACATGGCACAATAATCCGGGTATCGTACTCGGCAGCTTTTTTCGCTACTTTACCGAGAATCGCCAGACCAGCAAGTGTCGCCACATCCTGAATGCCGGAAAGTCCTGGAACAAAGAGAATTGGTTTACCCATTTCAGTTGCGCGTCCAATCGCGTTATCAATTTCTTCGATACCGGCAATAGGGCGTACATACAGGTTTTTCCCTTTCTTAGCTCTACCCACCATTAACCACACCAGAAAACCGAAAGTCAATGTAGCAATCAGCATTGGTATTTTTTCCGGATCGAACCAGTTGGATTGAGGGTAGAAGTAAGTTGTACCTTTGGGATTAGTAAATACTGGTGATTCTACAAAGCCCGCGTAGCCATCTGTTTTCATCAGGAAATATTCGTAAGAACGCTTCCATTTCTCATAATGCTTAAAGAGGTAATGGATGCGTGCTTTCTGTCCCATTTAGTCAGCCTTCGCGAGTAGCACACTGTTTTTGATTTTGTCTATCTGTCCGCTCAATCTATCAATTTCATCAAGGTACGACTTTTGCTGTTCACCTTCAAGGGTGTCGGCAGTAGTCTGGTATCTGTCTATGCGGTTTTGGATATCGTTCCATGCCATTTCTGCATCCTGCTGGAAGATGCTTGTTGAAATCGACATGGAATCCGCCGCGCTGTACCCCATATCCTGCATTGGGCTGATAAGGAAAAATCCTGTTTTCAGGTCGATGTCGGAAACGCCTTTATAATGCGATTCCAGGTATCCAATATTGTCGTCCCATTCCCGTACCGCTCCGCCGACCTTCTTCACTTGCTTGAAAAGATCGTTTCCTAATCGGCGACGATAAGGATAATATTGGTACTTGTTAACCTCTTCGGGTATTTTTGTTACGGGATCAATATACATTAGAGAACCCGGTTTGAGAGATTTTGAGACATCATCGAATTTCAATGACTGTTGGAACATATAATCTGCGGCTAGCTCCGGGATAGTTCTGAACGAAATCTCAATATCCAGCACAAGACCTTTCTGAGCTAAGTTAGTACCCGGAACTTTCACAACTATCTTGTTATCCTGATAAAACTCGTTTACTATGCCAACTTCCCCGCCGTTTACAAAGGCTTTGAAGAAAATGTTTTTAACAGTATAAGCATTATTAGAAATGAGTTCGTAGTTGATTTTGAGCTTGGAAGCTTCGTCGTTGAGGAAAGTTGTGTTAGTAAGATTAACAACTGGTTTTCCCCAGTAGAGGGTAGTTCTGTCGCCTTTATCTGCTGGCTTGTCGGCAACTTCAAATTCCGGCAGAACTGGTAAATCGTTTACCTGATTTACTTTCAACTCAATAGGCGCGGAAAACGAAGTGTTTCTGTATCCGTCCCCGAAAGAAAGCGAAAAGATATAATCTTCCAGATTAGCAGGTACTTCAACGTTAATATCGTTGTCTTCATCCACAAACCTGCCGTCTGTAATTTCAACTGCATCGTAAATTAAAGCATCACTACCTGTGATAGTGGAATTGTTTAGATAAGAAATACGAATAGCCGGATTTGTAATTTCCACAGGTGCTTCAATTTCCGAATCAGGATTATCCATCATGTATTTATCGTAAACTTCTTTGAGTTTCTGGTATTCGCGGTACTCCTCAAAAACAGTAAGTTCTGTTTTGGGAAGCATCCACACGCCGGAAGAAACAAAATCGGTACTGTATAGTGGGAAAGTCCATTGAAACTGTAGCCTGTTTCCATCTTCAACATTTACGCCATAGAATTTGGAAGTGGCTTCAGGTGGATTTTCCCGGGGAATTCCAGATGCGATTTCTGAAACAGGATAAAATTTGCGTTCTTTGTTTATTGCCAAAACGGCATAGTAATATTCCCTGTTCGCTTTCAACTGACTGTAAACCCGCAATTGCCGTTGGCGTAGCCCGGCATAGATTTCAGAATCATCACCCTCTTCTTCTGCCGGAACTTCGATGCGGTGCGATTTGAAGAAATACTCATTGGGAGGTATAATTCCCAGATAGCTATAGTGTTTCAACAACTCTTTCAGAATCACAGGATCACTGGGAACTTCGCGATACAGCGGGCTATCAGGTTCCTGCTTTTCCTCTTTCTTCAGTTTTGTTTTCGAATCGATATCAACCAGTGGATTCCAGCTTTTATCGTAGTAGTACATCGTATCCGCTGCTACCCCGATTTTTGCATTAACAGGGATTTGGCCGACCATAAAAAGAGTGTCGGGACAGGCACCGCGATAAACACGATACTCAATTACCCTGGCTTCTTTGGGGAGTGGGATCCAACGCAAGATCAATCCGTTTCCGCTATCGAAAGGTGCATCAGCTACAGAGAGGTTCTGTACCTGATTATCTTCAACGGCAAACATTGAGCTTAGCGCAAGCAATCCCAGCAACATGATGCCGAATAATTTCAGCAACAGTGAGTTTCCTTGCATAAACAGACTCCTTATCTATTGGTATTCAATTACTTCCGATTAATCATGTGAATCTTATCTATATCTCGTTAATACTTGAAGATGTCAATCACTTTTTGTTTTATTTGGGATACTCCATTTTTTCAAGAAGATTTGGTTTTGTTGTTTTTCATCTTCAATGTTGCACTTTTCATCTGAAGAAAACTCCCAAAAATTAGAGTATCTTTTGCCAGATTTCGGGTTCGAAGGGTAAGAACACGCTGTTACCGGGCTTTTTTATTCTAATAAAAAAGATAGCTATCACTTATGTAATTCTGGCTACAAACAGTAACTTAGTGTTTTCTCGAACGAAAACACCTTATTTGACAAAATATTCATAAGACGTAGGATTATTAAATGCTTGCCTGTTGTCAAGAGGTGTTACTTATGCGGAACTAATAGATAGTCATTAAATGTTATGATTATTAGCAGTATTATTCTTTTCATTTTTCACCCCTGTATTCTTTGTACCTGCGTTTGTATCTTGGAGTAAGACCTTTCCAATATTCTTTTTCTGCAATTGATTCGAGAGCTAAATTGCACTCTCTGACAATCTCCTCATTCCGGGTTGTTGATTTTATTTGGTTTATTATCTCAACCTCAAAGGGCTGTTTCCCTATATGGATTGCTTTTAATCCCCACAATATTAAATAATCACTTTGCTCTGGATTTATCATTTTTTCAATGGCAGCCTGAGAAGGAGCCAAGCGCCAACTGATTGTTTTATTGTCATCAGGAATTTGAAAATGAAATCTATTGAGAGAGTTCAAATAGGCGATTACTGATTCGAAAGTATTAATTTCACCTAACTTTGACATACAAATGCCATATGTCTTTTTTGAGTTAATATTTTGGGCGATTGATGCAATTTCATGAACATATTTTTTCGCATATTCTAATCGTATGCGCGAAATGACAACTTTAATTTCATCAATACTAAACTCGTCAGGTTTAGTTAGAATAGGTTGAACCAGTTGCTCACTTTTTGAAAAATCTGCTCTGATCAAAGCATCCAGAGTTCTTGCTTTCACTTTTACATTCTTCGTTTTGTAATAAAAATCAATCAATGTCTTTAATTGGTTATCATTTAAATCGAAAAGAGTATGCGTAGCCTTTCGCCTTAATTTCGTTGGTTCTTTTTCATCTTGAAGTA
>JAIOTM010000135.1 GCA_021106755.1 Candidatus Cloacimonadota bacterium
AAAAGATGTGGAGCAAGATCAAAGCGATATTGAGAGCATTGAAAGCCCGAACAGAAAAAACGCTGATAAATGCAGTTGCCAAAGCCCTTGAAGCTGTTACCCCCAAAGACGTGAAAGGATGGTTTGAATCGTGTGGTTATATCTTTTCTTGAATTGCTATAATCGAAATTGTTGACGAAGAGTTGTTATGCCGATAGTTCAGTTTGATATTTTGTCCTGAGATATCAAAACTTATTGGCTCATTATTCAGCAGTATGCTTTTAATCGGCTTGTCGATGCGCAGCGACATTTGGCCTGGAGTGTTTGGATGGCCGTTAACTTCCAGGCCTATCAGGGATGCGGCAGCTTCGATATATGATATTTCGGAAGTTGTGGCTGTCAGTGTGCAGTCTTTAGATAGCGGCAGATTGAAAGGCAACATCAGGCCGCTAAAGGGGGGCAGATAGAATTGGCCGTTGTCGTCGGGCAGGTTATGTTCCTTAGATGTTATTTTTCCTCTGAGCGGTTGATTGTGGTAGTTGAGCATAAAGAAATAACAGCCGTTGTCTTTGTGTGAGCGTGTTTGTGTGATTATCAGAGGGTTGTCGCAGGTAATATCGCCCCTGAAATTGCCGTCAATGCTCAGGTGCTGCCACGCTTGTTTGTGAGCAGCAGCCTGATAGATAAAGCCTGTGCCTAAAACAGTGGCTGAACCTTTTCCGCAATTGACTTTTATTCCGCATGGCTTTCCGTCGCTCGTGCGTGCAATGACATTAGCCGTTTCAGCTTTGAAAGTTTCAATGTAGTTGAATGTGTGCACATCATCGCCTGTATCAGCCCAGTGAATCGCAGCGTCGAAATCATCGAGTATTTCATCGGTGCTTATGCCAAGGCCGTCAGCAAGTATAGTACATTGCTTTGCGTTGAGGTCAAACTTCGGCAGGGTCGGGAAGCATATCAAATGGCCTCCGCGACGGACATACTCTAATAATATCTGTTGGCTGGTCTTGTCCATTTGCTCTGTGGAGGCTGTCCATATCAGTTTGTAGTGATCGATTTGTTCTTTATCGGTGTTTGTAATATCAACAGCATCGTAGTTCTGGTTGTCCATAGCCAGAAGTTTGCCAACGCCGTCGAACAGTAATTCATCTGTGACCATACGCGTGTCAAGTCTGCACTGAATATGCGAACGGTTATCAAGATTTTCGCCGGTAAATAACGGATGTGTGAATTCGCGATAATAATATGGCGGATAAAATACCAAAGCCTGCGATGTTTTGCTGCGGCTCTGACAAAGCCTTTTGCCGTGCGTTTCGATAAGTCTGCCGATATATTTTGTTATGGGGTAGCATTGGCCGGGCCTGCCCTGAATATCGAGTGGTGTTTGCAGATAGAACAATGAGTCATAAATACCCCATCCGGACGGATTTTGTCCCTGGCTGAACATATAATAGTTCATGGCGACAGTGCCGTTTGCTAAACAAGCCTTGTAGAACAATTCCATTTCATTCGGGTACACCCGCACATTTGCCTCACGAGTGCCCGATTGCAGTTCCGCTATATATAGCGGGCCTCTGCCGCCTTGCAGTGCCTTGGTGAATTTATTGATGATGCGGTCATCGTGAAAATTTCGGTATGACGGATTTTCAGGAATATGGTCGACGCCAAGCAGAATGTCCGGGTAGAGCCGTGATAATTTGTGATACATCGACAGGCATACAGGCATTTCCTTCGCCCGACTGAAAACCCAGCCCGGCACGTTGTGAAAGAGAGGGGTTTTGATGTCTCTGTTACGTATCTCATCAATCAGCCAACCGATGTATTCCGCATAGAGATTGCGATGAAAGCTCTGCCAATCGTGATAGGCCAAATGGTCAGCTTTCGAGGAAACTTTTCCGGCGGGGGCATTGACTGTATCGAAATTTGAAAAATCTGTGCCGTAGTGTTTGTTTAAGACGCTGATATTTTTGTAGAGTGTGTGCAGGTAGTCTCGATATGCCTGTATGGCTGCCGGGCTATAGTCGCCGCTGCCGCTGAGCCATTGGAACAGGCCGACTTCATTGCAGACCTGTATCATTGTAATTGGGCCGCCGTTAGAGGCCTGGTTTGCAGCGATGAGGGGCATTACGGCATCGTACCATTGCATAGCTTTGCGTTTGTAGTCGGGGTGTGTCAGGCAGGTGTATTTGACAGAATAGGGTTTGCCGTCGGCATCATAGGCCACAGCGTCGGGATAATTTTCGAAAAACCATCGCGGGATTCCGTGCATCGCTAATTCTGCGAGAATATATGGGCCTGGCTTGAGGATCAGATTTAATTCCATTTCCCCGCATAGTTCGATAAATCGCTCAAGGTTGAGGTTCGGAGCATATTTGCCCTGAAAATTGGGTTCGCCTTCAATCTGCTCGTGGAGAGACCAGGGGACATACGATGAAACGGTGTTCAGGCCGGCCTGTTTAATTAGCCGCAGGTGTTTGGGCCACAGGTCAGCATCTATACGAAAATAGTGCATCTCGCCGCTTAAAATAAAATAACTTTCGCCGTTAAGCTGGAATGCCTGCTCGTTAAAAGACAGGCCTGAAGTTTGCTGCTGTTTATGATTTAGTACTGATGGTGTCAATTTTTATTCCCCTGTCGAAACCGCTTTAAAGTTTATTTGTTTTCGTCTGAATACAATTTTTTCAATGACTAATTTTCCTGATTTTGCTTTGCTGCATTGCTGTGTATAATACCATGGTCTGGCCCACAGTTTTATTGTTAATTTATTCACCGCGTATGGCTTAGCCAACATTCCGAGTATTGATGAATTCGGGATATTGATTTTTTGTAGTTCAGGCCCAATACCATCTACATACATGTATTGCGATTGTCCCTGATCATCGCATAAGTAAAGCCTGACTCCGCCAAAATCCTCTTTTGATCGGCTGGAACATATAATCCGGATGCTGTCAAGATTTCTCAGGTCCATTGGCGGAAATGTAATGTCTGTATCTATTTCGTTGTGTTGCTCATCCAAAACGAAATCAATAACCAGGCCTTCGGATGTGAATTCTGAGTTAATTTTGCTGCCTTTGGAAACATTTGTATTCAGGGCAAGTTCGCCGGGCTGTTTCATATTCAGAACTATGTTTTTTCCTGAAGGTTTTTCTATGGACGAAAGCTCCGGTTCAGAGGCATCTCGTTTTGCCCATTTTTTCAAAAGATTATTATCCTGTTCAAGGCGCGAACCCAATAACTTAATCCCATTTTTAACTAACGGGTCATTCGCGAAATACCTGCGCACCATAGCTTGTTCCAGAAAATTAGTTAAAGACAGAAACAACATTGCCTGATCCAAAGACAGGTATCTGTCATCTACTTTCCCCGTTTTCAGGTCAACAGAATCACGAAAGCCGTAATGTTTGCCTTCGATAGTCAGAGGCCTTCGCAATCCCATAGCGCTGAGTTTTCGTAAATTCGCGATTACATGACGCGGGTAGTATTCTATCACTAATGCTGAAGCGTGCGGCGTAACAACCCACCACGGCAAAAATCCTCCCTCAGTATAACCTTTGCCGGGCACATTACAATTTGACCATCCCCATACTTTAAGCCCGCGCTGCCTGGATTTTCGAATCTGATGCCATGCGAGATCTGCGATTGAACTCCCCATTTCCGTTGCAAGCTCGTTTAAGAATATCGCATCCATCGCAGCCATAAAAAGTCCGCCAAATCTATAGCCGGGATCGTAAAAAGTGAGTCCGTCAGCTTGTATTTTATTGCGCATTACTCTGTCCCAAAGTTCAGCGGGCGCGGCT
>JAIOTM010000293.1 GCA_021106755.1 Candidatus Cloacimonadota bacterium
ACTATCGGCAAGCAGGTCAAATTCCGGAAAATGATTATACCTTTTTGAATCAATATCTTGCCCATAAATCTCAAGAAGTGCCCCCGCGTTTTCATCAAAAGCAAGTGAACCATAGATACTTTTGCTGTATCTCCGATATTTGTATTCGTTGATAAAACGAAGTAAGTACATCGGATTCCAATGTTTCAAATAGAAAACAAAGGGTGTTTGTGTTACGAGATAAGGCTTGTAACTATCTATGCGAATTGGTGCGCTATCATGGTAAAAATCCATTAAATTGCTATTGATTATGAAATATTCGGGTGACACGGTTTCTATAAGACAAAGACAAAGTTTCCGAAGTTCCTGCATCTTGAGATTTGTTGCTGCCATGTTGAAATAGCGACCGTTTGTAAAATACTCCCGGATAACAGCAGAATCAAGATTGTTAGCAGTCATCGAAGAACCTATCGCGATAATCTGATATCCTGATAGTCCTCTGGATTTAAGAAGACCGACTTTTTCGTTGAGCATTGGATTATTTGTTATCGGGGGCGCAGGAAGTTTTTTGTCAAAGAGATTCCACCCCACGATAGAAAGAATACTGAATACCGCAAGAAGCATCAGAACCAGAATAAGAGGCAGTTTAATGGTTCGCATAATTCACCTAAAATTTCGCGTAAACAAAGACCGAATCCCCGAATTCACCGAGAAAAACAATCATTAAAGAAAGGATGAGCAGACTGATAAGACGAACTGCCGGTTTTGCAAAGATAATCCTGACCGACTCGAATGTGGTCAGTTTCTGGATTATTTCCATGAAGGCAATATAGACAAGAAGAAGTAAAACACGGCGGGAATCTACTCCGGTACTGAAACCTCTGAGTTTCAATTGCTCAGGGAAGATGTGACTTACGATATATAACGCCTTGTGCATTGTTTCAGATCTGAAGAATATCCATGACAATGAAATAAGGTTAAAAGTGATAAAGATATGCAACAGGTTGTAAACTGTCCGCCGCCAAGGTCTCTGCCGAAGTTTTCTGTTGATTCGTTTTCGGGTTTTCATGGTCGCACGATCCAGCATAAGATAGATTCCCTGCAAACCTCCCCAAACAATCATAGGCAAGGCATCATCATGCCACAATCCCCCTATCAGCCAGGTGATAATAATAGCCACACTGTAACTCCACATCTCGTTGCTGATACCAAGTAAACGGTTGGAGTTAATTCTTCGCGATACTGCATACGCCAGAGGAAGAAAGATATAATCCCGCAACCAGAAAGAAAGGCTCATGTGCCATCGTTGCCAGAATTCTGTTACAGTTCTGGACGCGTAGGGGCGGTTGAAGTTTTCTTCTAAGCGAATGCCAAGCATCAGAGCTGTGCCACGCGCTATATCCGTATAACCCGAGAAATCACAGTATAGCTGGAACGCGAAAGCCCAGGTTCCGATTATCAACGGAATCCCCGAAAAGGATTCAGCGTTGCCGTAAATAGCAGCGACAATAACGGCAAGCGAGTCCGCGATTACAATCTTCTTGAATAAACCCCAAACAACAAGAGTCAATCCATGATTGACGTTTTCCGAAGAGCAGTCAGGAGCATCAAGTTGAGGTAGAAATCGATTTGCTCTGTCTATTGGTCCTGCTGAGACAGATGGAAAAAACAGCGTAAACAGCAGATACTGCCCAAATCCTGATGCCGGGCTTCCTTTATGGCGATACATCTCTATCTGGTGCCCGATATGCTTGAAAGTGTAATAAGATATTCCCAGTGGTATCATCAATTGAGCAAACGGTAGTTTCAACCCCGCGATTGTTTCGGGTAGCAAGTTGGCAATCCAGCCATTAGCCACCGCGAAGTACTTGAACGCCGACAAAGCCGCCAGATTAACAATCAGAGCCAGAATAAACCAGGGACGACGGGTAGGTTTATCTGGAAGATGATATATATATTTGGCTATAAAGTAATTGCCAAGGGCTAACCCCACAGCAAGCAATAAAAACACTACTCCGCAAAGTGTGTACATAGCAAGGCTGACTGCAAGTAAGAACTGCCATCTCAGTCTGCGTAGTGGTCCATAATAGAGAACCAGAATTAACAGAGTTATAAAAATGAACCAAAGTGAACTGACACTCATTTCATTCAACCTCTTTTATTAACGCAAAACAATGTACATCATTCGATGTGTAAAGGTTTTTGTGTATCATTGCGGGTATAACGATTTCCAAATAATCAGGTAAACGGGAAGTCAGCATCTCACCAATGTACTCAGAATTGTTCGATTTCATTCAGATTAATGCCATTTGTTTACTGAAGAAGAAATGACTCTGGAGTATTATATCGTTTTAAGTGCTTCGATAATATTGAGGGCGTAGTCTCCAATATGTTCAAAATGGCGAAGCATATCAATGTAGAGGAATTCCACCTTTACATCAGAGCCTTCCTGCAATCTTTGTTGAGCAGCCTTCTTGTATTTGTAGCGTGACTGATCTATCTTCTTTTCCAGCTTCAATGCCATATCCAAATCCGTTTCGCTGACACTTTCTATTAAATGCAGATGTTCTTTATAAAAAACAATGAATTTAAGCACCTGTACCGAAAAAGAAGAAATTTCTTCGTCGGTGGATGTATGCAGTATCATCTTTTTTTCGTATTTCTTCTCTGCAAGTAGTGTAAGCCTATATACAGCATCAGCAACGCTTTCAAGCTCATTCAGTATGCGAATCATAGCGTTTATACGGGCGGTCGTTTTATCACTGAGGTCTTCCTGCATACAGTTCAGCAAGTACTTAGAAATCTCAACCTGCATCTCGTCTGTCAGGTCTTCCTGTTTCTTGATTTTTTCCACATCTTCACTAATACTTTTTCCTTCCCTGAAATAAATATCTACAAACCTGATAAGCATTTCATGGGTGATATCTGCCATCTTGCGAATTTCCTGAGAGGCTTTGAAGACATGCATCTCAACCGTATCCTGTAATCCTGTAGATATGTATTTCAGTTCATACTGCGTTGGAAGCTCATCTTTGCCAGATTTTACCAACAAGGAGACAAATTTAGAGAAATAGCCGACAAACGGTAGAAAAACAATCGTGTTTGCAATATTGAACATCGTATGGAATAAGGAGAGATTCAATGGAAGGTTATCAAGCTTAGTCGAATTCCAGGGTGCTATGGCGAGAACTAAGCGGGAAAAAGGCTTGAAAACAAATAGCATAAGGATTACTCCGAAAAGGTTGAAAAGCAGATGCGCCCTTGCTGACCTCCTTGCATTGAGATTAGTTCCAATTGATGCGAGATTGGCGGTAATTGTAGTGCCGATATTCCCCCCCAGAATTATAGCCGCCGCCGAAGGATAATCTATCCACCCCTTAAACGCGATTGTTATGGTTATTGCCATTGCCGCACTACTGGACTGGATAATGACTGTAAGAACAGTACCCATTCCGAGAAAGAAAAGAAGTGACCAGAAACCGTAATCAGTATAATTCTGAAGAAATTCCAATAACTCAGGATGGTGCTTTATATCTGGAACAGATTCTTTAAGCAAACCTAATCCCAGAAACAGCAAACCAAACCCAACTACAAGCTGACCAATATTCCTGGGTTTATGCTTAGATGAAAGAGCAAATGGGAATCCCAACCCGATGATTGGTACAGCGATCTTTGCAATTGAGAACTTGAAACCAAAAACAGATACAAGCCAGGTCGTAACAGTTGTACCTATATTGGCTCCCATAATCACGCCGACAGCTTGCTGAAGGGTGAGTAGCATAGCGTTTGAAAAGCTCACAACCATAACGGTTGTTGCGGAAGAAGACTGGATAAGCGTGGTTATCAGTAATCCGGATAGAACTGCTATATACCTGTTGTGGGTCATAATATTCAGGACTGTCTGCATCTTGTTGCCTGCAACTTTCTGAATAGCATCGCTCAAAATGCGCATTCCAAACAGGAAAATACCAAGTGATCCCAATATCTGTAAAGTCTGATTAATCATCTATTCTCCCGGAAATCCCGATAATCTATGTGTTGTACTCAGGGTTATTTTGATAAAAATTATCAAACAGGCAGAGTGTCAAATAAAATATCCAGTCACGGGAATATTTAGTTATTCAGAAAAGCGGCGTTTCCTGAAG
>JAIOTM010000005.1 GCA_021106755.1 Candidatus Cloacimonadota bacterium
GGTTTTACACTGAAAGATATTGTGGTTGTGGGATTAAACGGGTTGGGAAAGCAATTTAACAAATTTGTCGCAAATGGGATTTCATTGTCAGCAAATTGCATTTCAGAGTCATCTATGCAAAAAAGTGTCATATCTCGATAATCCGCAGTGCTTCCACCACGGGATAAAACTGTCGTAGCGTAGAATCCATTTGCTTTTCGACAATATGCAATAGAACCGGATTCTTCAAACTGATAATGCGATTGCTTTGTAAAATCTGTAATTGAGAATGCAGTAATTCTTGAGAGATAATAAATTTGTGGTTCATCCAAACGAAATTCATTTATATAAACCTTGTTATCATCATTTTGTAAGCTTAAGTTTATAGTTGAAGAGGGCGTAAAATAGTTATTCTCATCTATTTCGAATGTATCAAGAATATCTCCTTCAACCGAATAGTGAACAATTGAGTAGGGTGATGAAGTTGAATTATCAATCACAACAGCAAATGCTGAACCATCATCATCAAATTTCATCTTATATATATATCCATCCAGAAAATGACTGATATTGTCATTTGTATCCAGAATATATATAAATCGTTCATAATCGACAAAGCAGCTGAAATAGAAAACCCCATCATTACATTTAAGTAAATTTATTGCAACACGTTGCTCTTCTGTGAATCCAAAATCTAATAATATTTCGTGATTCAGGGTCAAATCATTAGTGTTATAGAAACTCAAATATTTATTCTCAGATGAATCATAACGGATTAGACAAATCTGATTTTCTTCAGCGAAAAGAATCATTTCTTTGCCAAAATGCTCGTTAACTGCAAAATTCAAATATGACGATATTTCGCCAGTTTCCCCATTACGAATAAAAATCCCATCATACTGGCGAGTAATCAAAAAACCATCGTTTAGTAATCCTGAGCTATATGTTGTTTGTCCTATAATTTGAACGGTAGTATCGAAAAACATTCCGTCTATTGAATCATCACAGGATGTCCACAAGATATTTCCATTAAAATCAGTTTTGAAAACATAGGTGAAACTCCAGCCCCAATATTGCCCCAAATCTTCTTCAATAAGTTCTAAATAACCAGTGGTAACAATAATTATGCCATCTTGAGTTGTGAGAATAGCATTAGGTATAAGTACAGGGGAAAATGATATAGTGAACAATGTGTCCAATCCAAGGTCTTCGTATGTGAAAGTCTGTGTCCATGAGTCTTGTGCATAACCTATTGTGTACAATATCAATAGCTGGATAATAATAAATGTTTTCTTAAAACCAAAGTTCATTGTTCACCGCCTTTACATTCCCAATCCCATAACAAGCAATATTCATTCCAAAATTTTTTCCTGTCACTATTTTATCTATTTTAATAGTAACATCTTGCGAACCTGTTCCACAAATCTATATTTTAGTCTGTAGAAGTACACGCCGGAACCTGTTTTTTTGCCGTTATTAGCGGTTCCATCCCAGACTCTTCAATATTTGTAATATTACAGTTTTGTATAGTTGCTCCATCAATAACACCAAACATTCCCACTGTTACTCCGTTATAAATTTCTATATTGAGAGAAATATTTAAACTGTCAATTATGAAGTTTTGTCCATCATAACTTCCGACAAATGGATCATAAGTAGATTCTTCCACGGATTCATAATGTATCCCGATTGGCCCAAATCCTCTACCATCACTCCAACTTGAAGTTACTCTTGCATCAATATCTGCTGTTTGGATAAAATGGTTTGCCCATGTGCTATCAGTCGTGCTTACCCATAGCAGATTATCCAGAGTAGCCACCTGATAAGGGTCGGTTTGTGTACCAGAGCCGATGCATGGTACACCATCGGGGAATAAGCAGGAGATAAACAGTAGAAGTACAATTGGTAGAATGAGCTTATTAAACATACAAATTCCTCTGTTTGAATTCAATTTTCTGACGCCTGGTGTAATTAAAGCAAGAATTATTCCATAATCAAATGTTCTTTTGGCAAAAAAATCCGCAAAACTGCGGGGCATAATTTTTTTCTAAAGTTGGCTATGCCGACTGTGTTTCTTTCTCTTTTTTAGCAGTCTCGTATGTATAGATTGGTTCTTTGCTTTCGGAAATCACTTCTTCGGTAATGAGACATTCTTTAACGCCAGTCATATCTGGCAGTTCGTACATAATTTCCAGCATTGATTTTTCCATAATAGCCCGCAAGCCTCTCGCGCCGGTCTTTTGTCCGATTGCGATAGCCGCGACATGTTCCAGTGCGTCCTGAGCGAATTCCAGCCGAACACCTTCCATCTCGAACAGTTTCATATACTGTTTGTAGATAGCGTTTTTTGGTTTAGTAAGGATTTCCACGAGTTGCTGCTCTGATAATTCCTCTAAAGAAGTAACCACAGGCAGGCGTCCTACAAGTTCAGGAATCAAGCCATATTTCAATAAATCGGCGGAAGAAACATGAGGTAGCAGGTCAGCCGAGGCTTCCCTTGCTGAAACGATGTCAGCATCGAAACCAACAGTTTTCTGGTTTATGCGTTTCTGAATAATTTTTTCCAATCCGCCAAACGCACCGCCTACTATAAAGAGTACTTTGCTGGTGTCCACTTCGATAAAGTCCTGGTGGGGATGCTTACGTCCACCTTTGGGTGGTACATTGACTTTCGCTCCTTCCAGGATTTTCAGGAGTGCTTGCTGTACGCCTTCACCGGAAACATCCCTTGTAATAGATGGGGTCTCCGACTTTCTGGCGATTTTATCTATCTCGTCCACATAGACGATACCAGTCTGAGCTTTTTCTACATCGTAATTCGCACTTTGCAGAAGTCGAACAAGGATGTTTTCTACATCTTCACCTACGTAACCGGCTTCGGTAAGGGTGGTGGCGTCGGCAATTGCGAATGGAACTTTCAGGAAACGGGCAAGTGTCTGAGCTATCAGAGTTTTACCTGAACCAGTCGGCCCAATCATGAGGATATTAGATTTCTCAATTTCCACATCGTCAATGCTTTTCTGGCGGAATATCCGCTTGTAGTGGTTGTAAACCGCAACAGAAATGACCTGTTTCCCTTTTTCCTGCCCGATAACATATTGATCAAGAAATTCTTTAATCTGACGGGGAGTAGGCAGGTCGAAGTTGTCTAATTCCTCGTCTTTATGGTCGGCTTCAATGATCGTATGACACATTTGCACACATTCATCGCAGATGTTACCAGCTACACCTTTTATCATGTGTTTGACTTCGGTTTCCGCGCGTACGCAGAATGCACAGTGCAGGATGTTATATTTATCCACACTACACTCCTTATTTAACTCTCTTATATATTAAATCGTCAACGATTCCGTACTCTTTAGCTTCTTCTGCCGACATGAAAAAGTTTCTGTCCGAATCTTTCTCAATCTGTTTAATCGATTTGCCAGTGTGTTTACCCAGTAGCTCTGCCAGCATTTTTTTGCTCTTTATAATTTCTTTTGTTTGAATTTCTATATCGGTGGCTTGACCTTGAACACCACCTAAAGGTTGATGTATCATTATTTTACTATGCGGAAGAGCATAGCGTTTGCTTTTTGTGCCTGCACATAATAAAAACGCGCCCATGCTTGCCGCCTGCCCTATGCAGATAGTGGATACAGGAGGATGAATAAACTGCATAGTATCATAAATTGCCATACCGGAGGTTATTACGCCTCCCGGACTGTTGATGTACATATAGATTTCTTTTTCCGGGTCTTCCCCTTCAAGATGAAGCATCTGGGCGATGATAACATTGGCTACATTGTCGTCGATTGGTGAACCAAGAAAGATGATACGGTCTTTAAGTAACCGCGAATATATGTCATACGCTCGCTCGGAGCGTCCACTTTGCTCTACAACTATTGGTACATAAGGCATAATATCTCCTCTTTACGGATAAGTTAGCAGTATGACAGCCATCGTCAATGCTTATTTTTCTTCAGCAGGGGCTGTTTCTTCGTTTTCCACCGTTTCTGATTGAACTTCATCTGAAGTTTCTATTTCAGAAACTTCTTCTGAACTTTCTTTGACTTCTTTGTCTTCCTTCAAGGTTTCCGGCGGTACGAATTCTGATGAAGCTTCGATAAGGCTGTATATCTTTCGCTCAATAATGCGTCCTTTGAATCCCTCGGAATCTATGACTTTAGCGTATCTATCCTTGTATTCGCTAATGCTCAGATTAACATTTTCCGCGACTTCTGCAATAAGCATTTCTTTATCCTCATCAGTAACGTCAATGTTTTCTATTTGTTTCAGTTCATCTATCAGGTACATTTTCTTTATCTCAGTTGCGGCAATGGATTCGTAAGCTTTGAACAATTCCTCTCTCGGCATGTTATATTGCTCTGCCATAGGTTTTACTAATTCAGATGTGTACTGACGCACGAGAGAAGGCGGAATCTCTAAATCATTGGCTTTTACAAGTGCTTCACTGATTGCCGCAATCTTATTTTTATTGTTTTCCTGCCGATACTCTTGCTCCAGTTCTTCCCGTATTTTGCTCTTCATCTCGGCAAGGTTTTCATAGTCAGCATCTTTAGCAAAAGCATCGTCCAGTACTGGCAATACTAATTCTTTGACTGAGAGCAATTTAATCCTGGAAGGTTTTGTATAAAAGGGACCTGTTTGATTTTTTTTGTCCGCGTCATCTTCAACATCAAACAATATAGCCTCGAATTCCAATACTGGCATGGCTCCTCTCAGCTTTTCGTTAATCGCGGAGGAAAAATGATTTTCGCCGATTTCAATATCTCGTTCTGTAGGGGCGTGCCAGCCATCATCTTCTTTTGGTATCGTCAATTGAATATGAGCGTACAGTCCATTCTCTGCGGGCTTGTCCACTTCCACTAACGCACTCATTTTTTCGCGCATATTTTCTATTTCAATATCGACAATTTCATCAGTTAAAATTCTCGGTTCGAACCCGATTTTCAGGTTTTTGTACTGCTTAATCTCAACATTGGGTTTTACTTCGAATTGATAGCGGAATATCAATTCTTCACCGGGCTTCCATTCTTCGCAAATATCAAGGGGTTCACCTGGAAACAGAGGCTCAAGGTTGTTGTCCTCGACAGCTTTTGTATAGTAGTCTTGCATTTTTTCTTTGATAAACTCCATCCGGGCATAATCACCATACATTGTCTCAACCATATTCAGCGGGGCTTTGCCTTTGCGGAAACCTGGTATGTTTACATGCTGACGCATATTTATCAGCATATTACCGTACTCTCTTTTCGCGTCTTCTGCATTAATAGTAATGGTTAACTCGTGCAGGCACTGACTTTTCTCAGTTGTTTCAACTTGCAGATTTACTGGCACTTCTTCCGGTTTGACCAGTGTGCTTACGCCTTTTTTCTTTTTCTTCTTCACATCTTGCTCCCGTTTAACCCATTTTGTGTTGTGTAAGTTGATGGTAAACCATCCACCGAGTCTCGCAATCTGGGTTGAATTTTTTCATGCGAAAGAGGGGACTCGAACCCCTACAGGATTGCTCCCACTGGATCCTAAGTCCAGCGCGTCTGCCAATTCCGCCACTTTCGCGGAAAATAAGGATTACGCCTTATTATCATTGAATAAGTAAGAAAAAAAGAGGCTGGAAGGCTGTCAAGAAGTTAGTGAAAAACGGAGCTATCCCTACTTGATTCTAAGAAAAATCCTGACAGTCAACAAGCTCTCTAATCATATTTTATCGGGAATTGGATTCCTTGAATAATAAACTGATATCATTGAAGTATTAACCAAAAGCAAATGATTGGTATTTTGGGTTTATTTCATGAAAAATTTCAGCATATTAAGGTAAAAAAAACAGCGGGGAAAATTCTCGCTGTTTTTGATATAAGTCTAACCTATTTTTTCCGGTTCTTTTTCTTTTTTTCAATGTTCCGGAAGTGTTCAACCATTGTTTGGCTTGCCATGGAGGTTGGGGGATAAGTAA
>JAIOTM010000137.1 GCA_021106755.1 Candidatus Cloacimonadota bacterium
AAATGAAGAAAATTACACGTTTATTAGAAGCGGCTAATGGTTACAATAAGAATTCAAATAATCAATCGGAGCAGAAATGAGATATATCTTTTCATTGTTAACAGCACTTCTGGCGGTTTCGCTGAGTGCTATTACTCTTGGGGAATGGGGCAGTTATACAAATACATCGCATGTGTTTGATGTAGTAAAAGTCGATAATCTGCTATATATTGGCACCTGGGGCGGTTTAGAAGTATTTGATCTTGAATTGAATGTATTCTACGAAACCCTTACAAATGTAGATGGTTTTACTAATCACGATATTCGTTCCCTATGTGTTATGGACAATGGTGAGATACTTGCCGCAACCGCTTATGGTGGTGTAAACCGGATTCTGAATGGTGAATTTCTTATTCCTCTTGACGGGAACACCGGATTACCGAGTAACAAAACCAATAAGATTCTGCAACGGGATGGCAGGATTTACGTAGCCACTACTCAGGGCTTGAGTATTTTTACCACCGATTCTACTTTTCCATTCCCGCTGCTTTTAACAACAATTACGGCGCAAAGTGGACTTAATGAAGTCAATGTGCTGGATATGGCATTGTTGGATAACAGTTATCTTGTGAGCCTGAATGTCAGCGGTATTAATTACGTGCATACAGATTCGCTTCTAATCTCTTCGGCATGGCATTTTTACGGAAGGTCAACACTTCTCAACGGAAGTAATGAACTTACCGATATTTCGGCAAATGGTAACTCCCTCGTTGTCGCGGGTATTAGTGGACTTTGTAATATTACCGACTTTCCCAATCTTCTGACCAAAATTGATTATTCCACGCAGGTTGCAGCCAAACCAATTTTCCCGGTATATTTAGCGGAAAATGGAGATATCTGGTCTGGTTTTGGTTATTGGGATATGGCAGACCTGACACTTACAGCCGACAGCGTTTTTAACTTCTGCAAAATTGATACTTCGGGAGTAGTTACCTGGTGGGCTTGTGACTCGGAATTACCTACACCTAAGATTATGAATTTCGCCGAAATAGATGGCAAGATTACCCTTATAACCTGGGGCGCAGGAACATACTTCCTCGAACCGGATGGAAACTGGACACATTTGTACAAAGAGTCGATTATTTCTAATACAATCAGTGACCTTGCAATGGGTGAGAGAACACTCTGGATGTGTAACGGCTATACCGGTAGTACACCCACCAGCAAAGGAACAAAAGGCGTTTCGGGTATCAATCTGGGGGAAGGTATATGGTATAATTTCACCGCTGAGAACAGTCGTTTGAGAAGTAACAATGTTATGTCAGTAGCGGTTGACTCGGATAATCGTCCCTGGTTTGGTATATTATCGCGTAACAGCGATTTGGGCTGGGTGAATGGAATATCCATCTACAATATAAATTCAGATCGTTGGCGTAGCGTTAATTCCGGCTTGAATCCTCCCGGTGAGACGAACATCGGGAATAACAGTGTTGGTATGGTTCACACAATGAAAAAGAATCACATGTGGATTAGTACATTTGGTGCAGGAATGAATATTATCAACTTCAAGGATAGTCTGGTTCAGAATTTCAATCTGCCTGATACTGAAAACAGGACAGTATCCGTTTATTCGGACTGGAGTTACATGTTGTTCGGTACTGCGTATAGTGGTCTTCGAATCCACCCGGCAGACCCAGTTCCGACCGATGATGACCCTGAATTCTGGATAACTCCTGAGCCAGACATCATCGCGTCTAATTGCAGAGTATCTTCAATTGACAGGAGCGTAACAGATTATGGAATTGAATACTGGTTTGCTACAACGCAGGGTTTATTTGTATGGGACACATTCAATTGGTTCAAGCTTGATACTGATATTAAACGTTACCTGTGGGATGAATCAACTTCAAAATGGTTAATTGCTGTTCGCTATTTCGAAGATGAACCCCGCTTGTACGGTAATGCCTCTACTTCGCCTACAGTAGTGATGGTTGATCCATTTGAATGCGTCTGGATTGGAACAGAATCCAACGGGCTATGTATGTATAATCCATCCACAGACAGGTATCAATCCTGGAATATGAGCAACGCGCCGCTTATCTCCAACCATATTACTTGTTTAGAGTTCGATCCCCTCTTCGGCAGGCTTTATATCGGAACGCCAGATGGGCTTAACTATGTTGAAATCGGAAAGACAGTAAAAGATAAAAAAAATATTACTGATTTGCGGGTCTTTCCAAATCCGTTTTATCCTGAGCAAGGAGACATTCTCACGATTAAAAACGGGGAAGAAGGCAGTATGCCAATCGGAAATTATCGGTGCAACATCTACGATATTTCCGGTGAGATAGTTCTTGATATTAAGGAAAACCGGTTCTTTCAATTTGAATGGAATGGTAACAATCGGGCAGGAAAGAAATGCTCCTCAGGAATATACTTTTATGTTATTTACGATAATAGAGGGGATATCCACCGAGGAAGGATTGCCTTGATTCGCTGATGGATTTTTCTATAACCAGTTTCCACAGTATAACCAAAGCACTGAAACAGGCAACGGCTGTTATTGTTGACCATAAGGTTGCCGAATTATATAAAAACAAATTAGATTTCTCAGAAGCTTTACTTCTACATGCTTCCGAAGAAGAGAAGACGACGAAGCATCTTCACTATATCTATAACTATCTGTTAAAGCGGAATGTTACACGCGAAGATATTGTGCTGGGCATTGGAGGCGGTATTACCACTGATTTGTCGGGATATGCTACCGCTACCTTTAAGCGTGGTTGCAAACTCGAACTTGTGCCAACTACACTGCTCGCTATGGCAGATGCGGCCATTGGTAGTAAAACCGGGATTAATTTCGCGGGAATCAAGAATCTGATAGGAGCGTTTTACCCCGCACGAAAGATATATATCAATCCCGCGTTTCTTGATACACTTCCAGAAGAAAACATGCTGGAGGGGTGGGCAGAAATAATTAAAAGCTCTCTTATCTCTGGCGGCAAACTCTTTCATAAACTGAAAAGCTGTCCTGAACCAGTCGATATTCTTAGCGAAATAATTAATATCAAGAGTACTATTTGTCAGGCAGATTTGTACGATAAAACTTCTCGCCGTCAGCTTAATCTGGGGCATACTTTCGCTCATGTAATTGAGTCTGTATCGGATTTCAAAATCCGGCATGGTCTCGCAGTGGCAATGGGGCTACGAATCGCGGCAAAGGCAGCCCGGCAAATGGAAATGATTTCCGAAGAATATTTTCTGGAGATTCACCAGCTTATGGACTTGTATAACATGCCGATTTTACCACCACAGAATTCGGAGTTAATGAAAGCTATACGCGAACGGGGGCAAACCGCACTTGAGCAGGATAAGAAGAATGTTGGCAGTGCAATTACGTTGGTGCTACCCGAAGGAAAATGCAAGGTTGCCATTATAAGCGGATTCAGTTCTGCCGAAGTAATACGGCTGATGACCAGCGGGTAATCTCAATATTTTCAGTCCTTATACCAAACCGCTGTCAATCATACGAGTATAATTTGCTTTGCTGATTGAAGAAGCAATGGTTTTTTGGGAACAACAACCCTCCTGACGCTTCGCGTCTATCCCTCCTTATCATGGGGGTATAAGACCATTATGCGTAACACTTTACACTTGATAAAAGACTTGTTTCAAATGACCTTTTATTTATATACCTATCTTTGATAGCGGTTTCGTATTAGCCATTACGAGTCGAAGATTCATGGAATAAAAAGAGGAGCAACCGGACTGCCCGATTACTCCCCGGGGGGTAGAAGTATTCTGGAAAATACTACGCGCTGTACGGAAACCACATCTCTTTTCGTTGCTGATGAAAATGAGCTGTGACAGTCTCTCCGGTTCGCGTATAATATACAAATTTTCGGGTCATAGTTCCACCAGTATCTGAAGATAAAATACCAATAGAATTTTTCGCGAGTAGTTTACGGGCTGCGTTTACGTTCTTTTCGCCGTAAGAGTTGTGCTTCGTAATACTACCGCCAATCAGATGTGCCCGGAGGTCGCTCATATCCGAACCGAGTTGCTTCATCTGATTTATCAGGTGGTTAAGAGCCACATCCGCGTACTTGGCTTTGGTGTCGGTAAGAGGTGCTTTCGGATGCTGAAATGAGCAGCATCCCGAATACTTTTTCTTTTTATCCCAGAGCGAAACAAATAAACCCGAACCGATGAAGCCGTTTACCAGCATAGGCTGTTTGTTAATAACAAGTGCTCCTGGTTTCAGATGATAGGTGTTGTTCAGAAGTTCTTTATTCATCGTTATCTCCGAAATATCCCGTTCAGTAATGACGCGATAACAGTTATAATGAGTGATGTCAGAGTCGCGTTCAGCCATCCGCCTACTACAACTCCCGGAACTAACCAACTAACTAACATCAGCATAAGCCCGTTAATAAACAGCAGGAAAATTCCGAATGTTATTACCGTAAGCGGCAGAGTGAGAAACACAAGTATTGGTCGTACTACAATATTTATCAGAGACAGAAACAAAGCTGCGAGAACCGCGTTTATTCCGCCATCAATATGGAGTAGTCTGGTTTTTGAAACGAGAAATATGGAAATTGATAATATTATCCATTTTGCAATGAAGTTCATCTGTACTCCCTGAATCAGTTAGAAAATTTTCTGATAAAAGCAGGCACCTCCGCCCGCTCACTTTCAGTAATT
>JAIOTM010000425.1 GCA_021106755.1 Candidatus Cloacimonadota bacterium
TGATTTTTTGAACTCTGATCATAGCGGAATGTGCAAAAAGCAAATTCATCTTTCCCTCCGAAAGTGATTCTTTTTTATTAAAAAAACAGGCATGTTTCCTGACTCAAGGCTAAAACCGATAACCCACCTTCCCACCTTGTGGCAGTGGCTTTGGGTTTTCGTCACCTTTTACAGTAGCGGGGGCTGTTCCCGGATTTCACGGGATTCCATCTTCACGCCAGTTTTTAACGCAGTTAATATGATAGGGTTTGATGAAGAGTGCTAAAGGCGTGTGCGCTGTGGAGTTGCAAAATTTCTTGGCATATTCGAAAGTATACGATGAAATTGTTAAATCCTTCTCGCTACACATCTTCACCACCTTTTTTAAATCCTACTACATTAAATGGGTTTAACTGACGAACCTATTTTTTGTTGACTTTTTTTGCTTCAAGTCGAATGTCAAGAAGAAAAATTATTCGTTTGGATTGAAAATTGCATTTTTATATTTAAGAAACATCATGAGAGGAGTTCTACCATGAAAACAGCTTTTTGGCTTCTACTAGCCTTACTCCTTGCAGTAACGACGCTTACTGCACGACCTGTATCGAATTCTGATGCTGTTACAGCCGCAATACATTGGCTAAATCCGTTAACCGACAGAGATATCAGTAACGAAATGAATACTATTATGTTAACTTCCGACTCAAACGGTGTAACCTTGTTTTACACATGTAGCTTCGAACAAGGTGGCTTTGTGCTGGTTGCTGCGGATGATACTTCAATACCTGTTTTAGGATACGACACAAGTGCTTTCGTTGCAACAGATAATCCCGCGCCTGCTTTTCAGTGGTTCATCAATAATTACAAGCGGGAATTAAATTGGCTTACCGAAACACAAGCTTCCACAAGCGAAACGCGTCAACAGTGGGACAGATTACTCGCAAATCCATATCCACACGAAATATTCCGGGATGTATTGCCTTTGTTAAGCACAGAATGGAATCAGGATAATCCCTGGAATTCCGCCTGCCCGACTGCTAATAGCGGTCCTGGTGGTCACATGTATGCTGGTTGCGTAGCGGTTTCTATGGCTCAGATTATGAAATACTGGCAACATCCAACTCAGGGGGTTGGCTCAAATAGTTATTATCTTCCCGGTTATGGTACGGTTTCGGCTAACTTCGGCACAACTACGTACCAGTACAACCAGATGCAGAACACTACCTCAACACCCGCGACCGAACTACTTCTGTTCCATTGTGGGGTCGCGGCTGACATGGACTATCATGACGATGGTTCGGGAGCCTATTCTTCGGATGCAGCCAATGCTTTACGAAATAATTTTCTCTATTCTTCCGCCCTTACCCTACAGTCCAAAGACGACTACACAAATATTGGCTGGGAATCCCTCTTATGTAGCGAGCTTGAGGCTGGACGCCCACTTTATTACGGCGGCGACAGTAACACTGGCGGTCATGCCTGGGTTTGCGATGGCTATCAGAATAACAACTACTTCCACATGAACTGGGGTTGGTCTGGTACTTACAACGGTTACTACTACCTCAACAATCTTAATCCTGACAATACTTCACCATTTGATAGCGGTCAGGAAGCAATGATTGGCGTTGAACCTGTTGGCGCGGTGCATTATCCGCCAACGAATCTAATCGCCAATGTAGTAAACACTAACAACATCCAACTTGATTGGAATGCCCCTGACATACCTGATTCTGTTCTGTACGCTGATGGCTTTGAGACTGGTGACTTCTCAACCTGGGACAATGTTATTCAGGGATTTGGTCAGGCTGGAATACCAGGCGATCTCCCTTATTGGAATGTCAGCGATGAATATGTCCACGAAGGCGCATGGGGTGCGGCAGTAGATTGGGGTTACAGCGAAGACACATGGCTTATCTCCCCGTCAGTTTCCTGCACCGCTGATACTTATCTTAACTTCATGTGGATAGGCAACTACTATTGGTCGGTACAACCAAACGATAACTGTGATATGTTTGTGAAAGTGTCTTCAGACGGAGGTAATACCTGGACTGAGATATGGACCTATGGGAATATTGGAGCATGGACAGACTGGACATGGTACGAAACTACACTCGATCTGGGAGCTTACGTCGGACAGAGTATCCAGATTGCTTTCAATGTTGTTGGTAATGATAACGCCGACACGGGACTGGATAATGTTACTATTGCTACTGGCGATGGCGGAATTGTTTTCGGTACTGTGGCAATTGCTTCAATTACGAATGCCAACCCAATATCTAAATCTATCCCTGAAACAACACAGATGAGACCACCTACTCGCAACGTAATTGGATACAAGGTTTATTATGATGATTGTACTCTGATTGCTACCATCACCGACCCTTCCGTAACCACTTACTTAGATGAGAATCTTGATTATGGTCCATATTACTACTATGTTACTGCTTTGTACGATGATGGAGTTGAATCAATCAATTCAAATGTCGCCAGCGCGGTAATCTCTCTACCACTTCTAATGCCCCCAAGAAATCTGACCGCAGACCTGGAAGAATCTGATATAGTACACTTTAACTGGGATTTCCCAGATATAACAGACCTCTCCGAAGTAACTGGCTGGGGCATTTACTATGGGGACGGAACTCTCATTGAGTTGCTTGATACTCAGCTTCCTGCGGAATACTTCCACACTCTTACCGACACTGGCATCTTTTACTTCTATGTCACAGCGAGATATGGTGCTTCAGGAGAATCACCACCATCCAATATTGTAAGCATTGTTACTGTAGATACTTATGAGGAACATCCTACCTTTGTTACAAAGCTATCCGATAACTACCCCAATCCATTTAATCCTGAAACTAATATTTCGTTTTCGCTAAAGGATAGAACTTTTGTAGAGATAACTGTTTACAATCTGATGGGGAGAGAAGTAACCACTTTGCACAATAGTGTACTTCACGCGGGAAACCACAATGTTATCTGGACAGGCACTGACGATACTGGAAAAGCAGTTGCCAGCGGAGTTTATTTCTACCGCATGAAAAGTGGCAGATATACTTCCACTAAGAAGATGATTCTGCTGAAATAGGTTTCTCTTAATCCTGCTTCACCGTTTACAAAATAATTGAAGATATTTTGTTAGAAATCGAATTAGCGAAAAACGGATTCAAAATATGGCTTTCATCGGCTTCTGATTTTTCGTGCGATATCTTTAGTATAAAATAGCATGATATTTCTGCCAAACCCGAATATAGTCTTTGTATGAAGATAAATGGAAAAATAAGGGTTTCTCAATTCAGAACAAACACTCTGCCCTGCAAAATTGGTTGACATCTACCCGCCCCATAAATGAATTAGAAAAAAACTCGCGAGTTGAGATTAGCAACCCGTGAAACAGGAGCAATGATATGGCAAAAGTCAAACCGTTTCGGGGATTACGCCCGGTTCCCGACAAGATAAACAAGGTCGCATCTCCCCCATACGATGTACTGAACACGCGAGAAGCCCGTGCTATGGCAAAGGATAATTCAGATAGTTTTCTGCATGTAGTCAAACCGGAAATTGATTTACCAGAAAATATCAGCCCTTATGATGAACGGGTTTACCAGAAAGGGAAAGAAAATCTTCAGCGACTTTTTGCCGACGGCGTAATGATGCAGGACGATGAACCCCGCTTCTATCTATATCAGCAGATAATGGGCAAACACAAGCAAATCGGATTAGTAGCCGGAGCTTTTATCGAAGATTACGAAAACGATATAATCAAAAAGCACGAACACACCCGTGCCGATAAAGAAGCTGACAGGATTAAGCATGTTGACACTC